>DXAT01000020.1 GCA_019116965.1 Candidatus Coprenecus pullistercoris | reverse complement strand
GGCCTGTATCACCCATTTCCCAGAAATTGTCATGTTTGTTTCCAAGAAGTATCCTGTCTTCCGGCAGATGTTTCTTCCATTCATCAAGGGCTTCGCGGTCCATTTCGGTGCCGTCGTCAGGATCACCTTCGAATACTGTGGCATAGAGACGGTCCTTGTCTATCTTGTAGATGTCCGTCAGAAGTTCCCATGCCCATGAGATGGCCTCAGCCTTGAAATAGTCTCCGAAACTCCAGTTGCCAAGCATCTCGAACATCGTATGATGATAAGAGTCATGGCCCACTTCCTCCAGGTCATTGTGCTTGCCGCTTACCCTGAGGCATTTCTGACTGTCCGCCACACGGGGATAAAGTATGGGTGTATTGCCGAGGAACCAGTCCTTGAACTGATTCATTCCGGCATTGGTGAACATAAGCGTGGGGTCGCCCTTCACCACCATAGGGGCTGAAGGAACTATCTTGTGACCTTTCGATGCGAAAAAGTCCAGGAACTGCTGTCTAATCTCTTTTGACGTCATATAACAAACCTATCAGTTATAAACTACAAATATACATATTATTTCGGAGCCATGCGGTAAAGAATCACCGCTATGAAAGCGTAGATTATATTGGGCAGCCACATCGCCAGCCAGGGCGGAAGAGTATCGGTGATGACGAACATCTGACTGAAACGAAGGAAGAGGATGTATGAGAAACTCAGGGCTATGCCCACTCCGAGATTGAGACCGATACCGCCTCTGCGTTTCTTGGAGGACAGCGACACTCCGATAAGAGTCAGGATAAAAGCCGAGAACGGTACCGCAAAACGGGTATGCTTCTCGATTAGGGAATACTTGACCATGCTGTCACCCCTGAGACGCTGCATCGCGATCAGATCCTCCAGTTCACGGTAATTGAGCGTTTCCACCGTATTCTCCCTACGGTAAAAGTCATCCACTGTAAGACTTATCACCGTATCGGCCTGCTTGCCGAATACTATATCCTGCCTGGATGTGGAATAGTCCCTCAGCGTATAGTTCTTCAGATGCCATCCGCCTGTCGTCGAATCCCATTTCGCGCTCTCAGCCGACAGTTTGGAGACCAGATGGTTGTCCTTAGTGGACTCGAGCGTGAACTTATAGGCCGTGTTGTTCCATGTACTGAACGACTCGACATAGACGAACTCGCCGGGTGCTATCTGATAATGTATGTTGCGGTTGGTATTGTAGAACCGCTGTCCCTTGATGTACTGTTCCTCGAACACCTGCCGCTTGGCATTAGCCTGCGGAATCACGAACAGATTCAGGCCTAAGCTCATCGAGGCTATCAGCAACGCCGACAGAAAATACGGATACATCAGCCGGCCGAAGCTCACTCCTCCGGAGAGCATGGCTATGATCTCGCTGTTGCCGGCCAGTTTGGAAGTGAAGAATATCACGGTGATGAACACAAACAGCGGGCTGAACATATTGATGAAGTACGGGATGAAATTGAGGTAATAATCCAGCACTATGGCCTTCAGAGGCGCCTCCTTGTCCACGAAATCGTCTATCTTCTCGCTTATGTCGAAGATTATCACTATAACGATTATCAGCAGCAGGGCCATAAAGAAAGTTCCGATGAACTTCCTTATGATATACCTGTCCAACAGTTTTATTCTGAAAGTGCTGAGATTCATCTGCTCGTACTATAAGCGGTTTTGTAATTTTCTCACTGCGGCCTCCTTCCATGAGTAAAAATCCCCGGCCTCGATATGCATACGGGCCTGCGCCACTACATCAAGGTAGAAAGCGAGATTGTGCTCACTGGCAATCTGGGCCGCCAGCATCTCCCCGGCGACAAACAGGTGACGCAGATAAGCCTTGGAATAAGAGGTGTCAACAAACGATGTGCCACAAGGATCTATCGGGGAGAAATCCCTCTCCCACTTCTTGTTGCGCATGTTCATACGGCCTTCCCATGTAAACAGCATCCCGTTGCGGCCGTTACGGGTGGGCATAACGCAGTCGAACATGTCGATGCCGCGGGCTATCCCTTCAAGCAGATTCTCAGGGGTCCCCACCCCCATCAGATAGCGTGGCCTGTCCTTCGGCAGGACCGGGTGCACGGCTTCTATCATCTCATACATCACCTCGGTAGGCTCCCCGACCGACAGACCGCCTATGGCGTAGCCCTCACAGTCAAACGAGGACACATATTCGGCAGCCTCGACCCTCAGATCCGGATAGACACATCCCTGGACAATAGGGAAAAAAGCCTGGGAATAGCCGTAGAGAGGCTCCGTCTCCCTGAAACGGGCAATGCCTCTTTTCAGCCACTGTTTGGTAAGGTCCAAGGACTTGCGGGCATAGTTGCGGTCAGCGTCACCAGGTGTGCATTCGTCCAGGGCCATGATTATGTCAGCCCCGATGATGCGCTGGGTATCCACATTGTTCTCAGGCGTAAAGACATGGGCCGAACCGTCGATATGAGAGCGGAAAGTACATCCTTCCGGCGTCAGCTTCCGGCTGTCAGCTAAGGAAAACACCTGGAAACCACCGCTGTCCGTCAGTATGGGCCGGTCCCATCCGGCGAACTTATGCAGTCCCCCGGCCATACGCAGAATCTCCAGTCCCGGACGCAGATAGAGATGATAGGTATTGCCGAGGATAATCTGAGCGCCTATGTCACCCTTCAGGTCCCGGTGATAGACCCCCTTGACGGAGCCGACCGTACCCACCGGCATGAATATCGGCGTTTCTATAGTCCCATGCTCCGTTTCTATCCTGCCCCTGCGGGCATCGGAATGCGCGTCCGTACCAAGCAGCGTAAATCTCATCATCCTACCAGCAGTCTACCCTTCCCTTGTATCTTGTTGTTATCAATGTAGAGGATATTGAAGGCGACAACTCCACTTTTATATCCTCCGAGCGGCTCAGATTGCCGACAATATCCATGTGCATGTCAAAACCGCCGTCGAAAAAATGGAAAGACTCAGGCCGTCCGGCGTACCGGCACACAGCCCCCGT
Source organism: Candidatus Coprenecus pullistercoris (assembly GCA_019116965.1). Classification (GTDB taxonomy): domain Bacteria; phylum Bacteroidota; class Bacteroidia; order Bacteroidales; family UBA932; genus Coprenecus; species Coprenecus pullistercoris. The sequence continues at coordinate 41,605 of DXAT01000020.1, read as the reverse complement.
CGGAGATACGGTCTCAAAGGCCACCTTCACTACTATCCCTCCCCTCTGGTCCTCCGCATACGCACCTGATGCCTCCATCCTGTAAAGGTACTCATTCCCGTACATCTGCGCAGTACCGGACGAGTCAATATCCACCGACACATGCATGCGCATCGAATCCACGGAATAATACGAAACGGGCAATTCCGTATAGAGCAGCCTCAGATTGACATCCCACTCTCCCGGAGCGGTACACACGATGTCTGACTCCACTCCGCGGCAGGCTACCTGCCACGAGGCTCCTTCCTCCCATATCGTTTTTCCGTCAAAGAACACATCGCCATAATCAACGACTTCCAAACGGCCGTCATAGAACATCATCCTGTAATCCTCAAAATACATATTCTCCAGCCTATAGCGCTCATACTCGTCCGCCTTGACATACATATCCGCCTTCAGCGCCAGGTCCAGTGTCGCAAGCACAGGAGACAGCACATTCTCACTCGTGACCTGATAGACAGTAAGAGCCTCCCGGCCCACTGCGGATGTATCCATGTTTTCCCTTTCATCTACCCTGCATCCGGCCATCATCACAGACATGACAACGGCAGCAAGGCATATTCCGATAACATTTCTCATATCCAGAAAGTTTAGAATTTGTAACCGAGACCGACCGCAAACATTCCGGTATTGCCCAAGGAAAGCTCTGCGATGCCGTATATGTCCTTGCCGACCGTGATACCTATCGGAGTCACGGCAAATGCAGGCAGCACCTCGACATCCGTACCATACCTGTCCGTATCCGTGACAACGGACAGTCCCAGCCCTATTCCGGAATAGAGTCTCACCAAATTGGTATGCACCCATACGAAACGGACAAAGGGAATCAGTGAGAACTGATTGTCATTGTCCTTGTAGGCGAACTTCCCGGTATATTTGTCGAAATAGTCGCGGTAATAACCCGAATAGGTCAATATGCCCGAAAGTTCGAACCACTTCACGAAACGATGCGTATATGTGAGACTGACAGCTCCGGTAAGATATCCGTCACCGCCATAGTACCCCGTACCGAGAATCTCCTCAGTTATGGTCTGGGAAGGGCAGCAGTCCGGAAAAGAGAATGCATTGCCCATTGTCACCGCGTCCAAAGGCGCCACGCCCCATGTAAGCCTGAGCTCATCACCGGGCTCAAAGACATATTTTGTCCGGCTGCGGGCAGAAACATCGGCGATATTCCCCGACAGAAACATCAGGAATACCGCCGATACCGCTATTTTCAATATATGTCGTTTCATAGGCATATATCAAAACACTTACTTCCCGAGCTTTGCTCCTATGGCCTTGAGCATGTCATCCACCATGGCGTCGAGATGCCACTGAGGATTCCAGCCCCACTCCTCGCGGGCACAGCTGTCATCCATCATGTTGGGCCATGAGTCGGCGATGGCGGCCTTCACAGGATCTACATTGTAGTCGAATGTAGCTGAGGGGATACGCTCCTTGATCTTGGCGAACAGTTCCCTCGGGCAGAAGCTCATGCAGGTGATGTTGAAGCTGTTGCGGTGTTTCAGCTTGGAAGGATCGGCCTCCATCAGCTGAGTTACGGCATTCAGTGCGTCAGGCATGTAGAGCATGTCCATGTAAGAGTCCTCGGGGATAGGGCAGGTATAGTGGCCTGTCTTGAGTATCTCGTAGAAGACCTCCACCGCATAATCGGTGGTACCGCCGCCGGGCAGGCAGCCGTTGGAGATGATGCCGGGGAAGCGCACGCTCCTTGCATCTACTCCGAAACGGTGGAAATAATAGTCTGAAAGCAGCTCACCGGTCACCTTGCATACTCCGTAGATGGTATCCGGTCTCATGACCGTATCCTGAGGGGTCTTGTCGTGGGGAGTGCTGACGCCGAATGCTCCGATGGAACTGGGGGTAAACACTGCGGTCTTGAACTCCTTCGCAAGGGTCAGGGAGTTGACCAGAGCGCCCATATTGATCTTCCATGCCAGTTCGGGATTCTTCTCGCCTGTTGCGGAAAGCAGGGCCACAAGATTGAAGATGGCGTCGATGTTATTGTCCTTGACTGCCTGTCCGAAAGCATTGAAATCCAGGGCATCGAGCTTGATTGCTCTGGCGTATGTTCCTATCTTGGCCACCGCCTCGTCCTTGAGGTCGGCTCCGATGACATTATCATGACCGTAATGCTTCTGAAGGTGGGGAACCAGTTCGGTGCCGATCTGTCCGCCGGCGCCAATTACCAATATTCGTTTCATATTACTGAACTTTAACTATAATTAAACTTTCTTTCCAACTCACAAAAATAATGCTTTTTTGCTAAGCATGTCCATTTTTCACCACAAGTAAGTATCTTTGTCGGTGATGATACCGGAATTCAGACATAAAGTGACTGCTGTCGAGACAATAAACTCCCCAGTAAGAATCAGTACGGAAGACAGAGTGCTGTCACTGGGCTCGTGTTTCGCTGACGGAATGGGCCGGAAAATGACTGACGCCGGATACTGCATATACAGCAATCCGTTCGGCGTGCTGTACAATCCCGCCTCCATCGCGGACGCTTTAACGAGGATGGCCGACAAAAAGCCCTTCACACCTGACGATGTGATACCGCGGGATACCAATCCCGTCAGGAAAGACAGACCTGCACGCGAGCCATCGCCGCTGCACAGGCCCATAGCCCCGGACGGAGGAGGATGGGTCTCCTTCCATCACCACGGCTCGTTTGCCAGAAAGAATCCGGAAGAGTTTTTGTCTGCGGCAAACGCATCCCTTGAGGAAGCAGCCGCAGCCCTGGAACAGGCAGGATGGATAATAGTGACATTCGGAACCGCCTGGGTCTACCGCCATACCGTACGGGACATCATAGTATCCAACTGCCACAAGCATCCGGCATGGGAATTCCGCCGGGAGCTGCTCGGCCCCGAGACAATCACCTCACTGTGGAGCCCGATTCTGGAAAGATTTCCCGACAAGCGTTTCATCCTGACAGTATCCCCCATCCGCCACAAAAAGGACGGAATGCACGGCAACAGAATATCAAAGGCCACCCTCCTGCTCTCAGTGGAGACACTCGTCAATACCCACACCAACGCATCCTATTTCCCGTCCTACGAGATCATGCTCGACGAGCTGCGCGACTATTCCTGGTACGCAGAAGACCTCGTACACCCGTCGGACGCCGCCGTAGACTATATCTGGCAAAGATTCCGCTCGACCATGCTATAAAAAACAGGGATGCCTGAAGCTCAGACATCCCCGTTCCATATCATCTACCGGGACAGACTCAGCGGGAAGCCTCCTCTGAACCGGAATTTCTGACCATTACGAAATCACCGGCCGGGCTCTCATCGTTGATAGGAAGGAATCCACCGGCATTCGTGATGGTGAACACATCGAATGCACGCACCTGCGACTCCTGTATAGGACCGTAATCCCAAAGGATCACAGCAGCCTCTCCCTTGGCCTCGTCGCCATTGAGAGTCACGCAGTAAGCCCATACGGCATCAAGAGTTCCCTGATCTCCGCAATAGGCATACCAGTTGAGAGTACCGGTAGGCAGAGTTCCTATCTGGATTCCGTTGAGAAGGACAAGCTGGTCTGTCTCCTCATCCACCTGGCACCACACAGGGGGAGTCATACCCGATACATTATCCGTATAGTCGCTCCAGCCTGTCATAAGCAGGATGGGCTCACCGGTACTTCCATCGTAGGTAATCTCGACCTGCATCTCCTTAGGCTCGGGCAGCAGTACAGGAAGCACCAAGCCCTCGTCATTCTCCTGCCATACCAAGGTACTGTCAGTAGTTATGGTCCATTTGCCCAACCATACATCCCAACCCTCGGGGATCTCGGCAGGATCTATTTCCAAGGTATAGGTAACGCTTCCCCAAGCAGAGTTCCTGTACCTGGAACCCTCATTGGCCTCAGCCCGTACCTCGACGAGATACTCTCCGGCACTGAGATCAGTGTATGACACCTGAGTCTCCTCTGTCGTACGCTCTCCGGTGCCGTTGATACGGTAAGTATAATAGTCTGCATGCTCTACCGCATCCCATGACACGGTAAACGACATCTCTCCGAAAGGGGTCACGGTCAGCTTGGGAGTCTCGAGCTTGAGATTTTCCTGCTGTCCCTGATTCTGCTCCGGCTCTTCCGGCTCGCAGGCCCACAGAGCAGCGACGGCCAATAATGCTGTCAAATACAATCTGCTTCTCATATCCTGTTATCTTATCGTAAGTTCATACTGACTGGCCGCATAGACTGCAGGAACAGGAAGCTTCACCACATTGCTTCTCACAGCCGCAGCCTCCTCGCCTGAGAGCTTCTCGACGATATTAAGGGCTCCCGCCGGCAGGCTGTACTCGGTATGAGTCTCATTGAAAAGGAAGAACTGGCCATAGTTGCCGCCTCCCTGGTCGATAAACACCTCCGCAGCAGTCGCTGTGAACTCGGTCTGCTCTCCGTTCTGAAGCGTAGCCATGCCTGTGAAAGGAGTCCAGTCATAAGTGTCAACAGCCCAGTATCCGAGATTGGTGATCATAGCATTCGAGTTAATGGCTACGATAGTCTTGCCCTCGCTGTCCTGATATTTTATCAAAGGCAGCCACATGGCGTTACCCATATCGTAGGAACCCACTATGGTATTCTGTCCCAAAGCGATACCAAGACCTGTGTAATTGCCCTGTCCGTCATTCATGATGACAGCTGTTGCAGGGAAATATTCTACCGGATCGGTTGAGAAGTCCGCAGCAGCCGAAAGTCCGTATATCTCGAGAGCGAGCTCATACGGCGAAGGCTGGATGGAGATAGTGAACTCTATGGGTTCCTCGACATACTCGAAGTTCATCATATTGTCCTTTATCGTGTACACAACACTGCCTTCGGTCATTATCTTATACTCTCCGAGCCAGGACTGGAGCCACGGATCGGGCTCGATCTTGGCAGGTTCGAATGTAAATGTAAATGTCGCCCACGAAGAGGAGATATACTCCGAGTCCTGATTGGCCACTGCCCTTACCTGAACCGTATAGTTCAGATTTGCAGTCAGGTTCTCAATTACTGCCTCAAGAGCCTCACCGACATCATTGAATTCGGTCTCCCCGTCAAATCTCCACTGATAGGAATCGGCATGCTCCACCGCCTCCCAACAGATGGTGACAGAAGTAGCTGTACTCTCCTTCAATTCAACGGAGGGCATCTGAAGGCGCACTTTGTCCGGATTGTCGACAGGTCCGTTGTCCTTTTCCTGATTACAGGACATCACGGCCGCAGAGGACAGCAAGACCATCGCGTAAAACAATATCCTTTTCACTATACTTTAGATTTTATTATCTTGTAAATGTGAAAGCCTCACCGGCATATACCCTAAGGTTATCCTGAGTCCTCATCCTGTTGAGTGAGGCTGCGCTCAGAGCCTGCTCTGCGGGCAGGTCGCCGGTCTTTTTCATTGTAAGAGTACCAGCAGGTGTTGTCACAGGATATGCGGCATCTGCAAACACGAAATAGATGGTCGTTCCATCAAGATATGCCAGCTCTGTTCCGACAACAGAAGCGACAGTATTGTCAGCCAGCGTCACATCAGTCGGCAGGCTCGTATAAGAATCCGTGCTTCCTTCATCGAGGATAAAAGTATGCGAGAAGGACTCACTCTGAGAACCGCCGACAAATGTCAGGGAGCCGTCCTGTCTGACGGCGATTGTCAGCCATTCAGGGCATGATCCGTCCTCAAAACGAAGAACAGGTATGTCTCTTTCCGCCACGATAGCAAATCCTTCCAATGTCTCTCCCTCAGGAGTTTGGCCGATGACAATGGTTCCGTAAGCATAAATGCCCTGACCAGCTCCTAAACCGGACAATCCGTCAACAAAAAGGTAATTCGGATCATCGGACCCAGACATAGTAATGTCAAACTCTTGGGGATTTTCCGCATTATAAACCATATTCACACCGTCGGTAGCTCTCGAGAATACTACGGAGCCTGTCGATGTTGCGCTATATACGCCAAGGAACGGCTGAAGGTCCTCCGCCGGCTCAGCGGGATGGTACACATACTCGATCTCATGAGTGATGGAACCGTAGTTGGAATCCCTGTACTCCTCAGAGCCGCTGGCTGCAAGGGCTTTCACCTTTACTTCATATACGCCGACTGCCAGGTCGGTGAACTCTATGGATGTCTCCTCGATTCTGGTGTCGGTGCTGCCGTTGATACTGTATACATATGCATCCGCATTCTCAACAGCTCCCCACTCTACTGTAAAAGAGGTCTCAGTGCTGTTGGTCACGGAAAGACTGGGTGTAGCAAGTCTTTCTTTCTCCGTGGGAACTGTTGTTCCGCCGTTATTGTTAGGGTCTTTTTCTTTTTCGCAAGCTGACAGAGCCGCTACTGCGAGCAGTGCCATCGCGCCGAATTTGAAAACACTTTTCATGATTGTCAGTATTGATTAATTAATGATTAATTGGTCTTTGTCAAATCGAATGATCCTGCAGGAATTGACTTGGGATACTCTCCGTAATATATCTGAAGGGCGCCGGCCTTGATGCCGAATACATCTGTGGCCACAACAGTAGCCGAACTTGTGCCCATAGGTCCCTGAACATCCTGGTAAACGAGAGGATAAGAACTAATATACCCGTTTGTATTGATAAACATAAGGGAATATTCCACCTGAAGTCCGCCTACCGAACCGTCCTGGAACTCTACAATGGGAAGCCAGGGAAGAAGAACGGTACCGTCATCATCCACACCGGTGACGAAAGCATCGTTTGTAATGATTCCCAATGCATTGGATCCGTCCTGAGCGGCAACGAGAGTCGCATGGGCAGGAATCCTCTCATCTATGCCGGAAAGGCCGTAGATATTCAGAAGCTCCTCGTCATCGGGATTCTGCTCGATGGTTATGCTGAACTCCATACCCTCATTGACTTTTCTGAGATTTACATAGTCCTGAGCCGCAGGGTCGTTCCACTCGAAAACAATCTGCGCCGTAGATGTGACATCATAGGTACCGATCCACGAACGGAGTTCCTCGAGATCTATGCCCCTTGCCACGGTATGATTGACCGACCCCCAGTTGGAATCCCTGTACTCCTCGGAGTCATCGGCCGCCTTGGCCTTCACCTGCACCGTATAGATGCCGGGAGTCAGATCCGTAAACTCAGCGGTAAGACCTTCGGTTACAGTCTCCTCACCGTCATTGATCTTGTATGCATACGAGACGGCGTTCTCTATCTCCGTCCACTCCACGGTGAAAGAGGTTGCTTCCGACGAAGTAACCTTCACCTTGGGCTGGTCGAGACGGGTCTTGATAGTGGGCTCATCCGGCTGTTTCTCCGGGTCCTTGGTGCAAGAAACCATTGCGGTTGTTGCCGCAATGGTTACAAAAATACTGTATAATACTGTGCGTTTCATTTTCTTTTCTTTTACTCAGTCAGTTCCCCTGTCTTTACCAAAGTAAGTGTTCCGGAAGGATATCTTATGGGACCTTTATCATAGTACTCCCCGAAATCTATTCCGCTGCCATAGTAAGCAAAGGCGTCCGCAGCCACGACAGTCATGTCATTGCCGGTGGTAGACTTGGTCTTGTTGGCCTCGAATCCGAATGTACCGTCATCATTCATACTCCAGCAGAACGCCCAGTCAAGGCCGCTTGCAAACTCAAGCTTACCTCCGGTATCACAGATACCGAGCCACGCTACTTCATAGCCTCCGCTCGTGAAAAGCGTTTCCTCGAGCATCAGTGCCAATCCGACTGTATCGATCTTGCCATCAGTGGATTGATCGACAAGGATAGCTCCATGGGCATACCATGTCTCGTCTACCTGGGAAAGACCGTATATCCTGACCCTGTCCTCATAGAAAGAAGGCTGAATCGAGATCTCGAATTCCTGGGGAGTCTCATCATATGAAATCGATCCGTCACCGCCCAAAGCCGCGGTATTGTATACCACTGTCTTTTCAGATGTTACTGTGTAGGTTCCCAGCCACTTCTGAAGAGCAGCGTCGGGGTCAACCAACACAGGCTCACGGTAGAACTGATAGGTTGCCCACGGCGAGTTGCGGTAAATGGAACCGGCGGGAGCCACCGCACGGACCTTGATTTCCCAAGTCTGTCCGGCCGCGAGGTTAGAGACGGTGAGAGTCTGCACATCTCCGATGTTCTCCTCATCGCCGTCATTGATCTTATAGGCGTAGGAAGACGCATTCTCAACAGCTTCCCAGACAAGAGTTACGGAAGACTGCGTGGACTCCTGCTCCACCAGCTCCGGACGGTCGAGAACAATTGAAGAATCCGTATCCTCACCGCCGTTGGGCTTCTGAGGCTTCTTCTCATCATTCTCACAGGAAGCGAGCGACATCGCAGCAGCGGACATCAGCACCATACCTGCTAAATAAAAAATCTTTTTCATACTGTAATTTTATGTTCATTAATGCTATTCTGCCTTCTCAGTCTTGGGCTCAGCCTGTGCTTTCTTACGGCTGCGACGGGTCGAGCTCTTCTTATTAGATGCAACTTTTGTACCTAACGCTGCATCGTTGAAGTCAACAAGCTCGATAAATGCCATATCCGCAGCGTCACCCTGACGGAAACCGGTCTTGATGATACGGGTGTATCCACCGGGACGGTCAGCGACCTTGGGGGCCACATTGCGGAAAAGTTCCGTCACGGCCTCCTTCTGCTTCAGATATGCGAAGACAGTACGGCGCGAATGTGTGGAGTCATCCTTTGACTTTGTGATAAGGGGCTCTACATATTCCCTGAGAGCTTTTGCCTTGGCAACGGTTGTCTCAATCCTCTTGTGCAGGATGAGAGATGACGCCATGTTGGCAAGCATCGACTTGCGATGGCCGCTCTTGCGTCCTAAATGATTGATTGTCCTATTGTGCCTCATTGTTTTCTACTTCTGTTTTCTTCTTCTTAACTTCTATATTGTACTTGGTGACATCCATGCCGAAGGTGAGCTTCATCTTGTCCATGAGCACATCTATCTCGTTCATGGATTTCTTTCCGAAATTACGGAACTTGATAAGTTCGGACCTCTGGTGCGACACTAAGTCGGCGAATGTCTCGATATCTGCCGCCTTCAGACAGTTCAGGGCTCTTACGGAGAGCTCCATGTCGGAAAGCTTGGTCAGCAGCAGATGCCTCATGCGGAGAGCCTCCTCATCCAGTGCCTCGGGTGCGCTCTTCTCCGGAGGAGTCTCGAGGGATATCTTCTCATCGGAGAAAAGCATGAAGTGATAGATGAGTATCTTGGCTGCCTCTGTAAGGGCGTCCTTGGGATGAATCGAACCGTCTGTGGTAATCTCGAGGTTCAGCTTGTCGTAGTCGGTCTTCTGCTCGACACGGTAGTCCTCCACCGAATAGTTGACATTCTTTATCGGAGTGAATATCGAGTCGATGGGGATGGTTCCCACGGGAGCCGACTCCACCTTGTTCTCGTCAGAGGGCACATAGCCGCGTCCCTTGCCTATGTGGAGCTCTATGACGAGCTTCACCGTAGGCTCCATGGAGCAGATATGCAGTCCGGGATTGAGGACGGAGAAGTTGCAGAGATTCTTGGATATGTCCTCTGCAGTGAACTCCTGCTTGCCGGTGACTGTAAAATTGACAGTCTCGGACTCCTCCTCCTTGACCTCTCTCTTGAAACGTACCTGCTTGAGATTAAGGATGATGTCTACTACACTCTCAATAACTCCGGGGATAGTGTCAAACTCGTGGCTTACCCCTTCGATCCTTATGGAAGTGATGGCAAATCCCTCCAACGAGGACAACAGGACTCTGCGCAGGGCATTGCCTATTGTGATCCCGTATCCGGGTTCCAGCGGGCGGAACTCGAACTTACCGAATGTATCGGTAGACTCGAGCATTATTACTTTGTCCGGTTTCTGAAATGCTAAAATTGCCATGGCTTCAGTTATTATTTAGAGTACAGTTCGACGATCAGCTGCTCGTTGATGGTCTCGGGTATTTCAGTCCTTTCAGGAAGGTTGAGGAATTTACCGGAAAGATCCGCACGGTTCCACTCAATCCATGAGTACTTGCAGGTATCAGCCACGCTGTTCTGAATCACCTCAAGGCTCTTGGATCTCTCGCGGACACCAACGGTCTCGCCTGGCTTAACTGTAGTGGAGGGTACATTGCACACCTCACCGTTGAGCACGATGTGGCAGTGCGACACAAGCTGGCGTGCAGCTGCGCGTGTGGGAGCGATACCCATACGGTAAACGATATTGTCCAGACGGGACTCGAGAAGCATCAGCAGATTCACACCGGTACGTCCCTGCATCCTGCGGGCCTTGGCGTATGTGTTACGGAACTGTCTCTCGAGCACTCCGTATGTATATTTTACTTTCTGTTTCTCCTTGAGCTGATTGCCGTACTCGGAAATCTTCTTGCGTTTCTTGGCCAGTCCGTGCTGTCCGGGAGGATAGTTTTTCTTCTCGAAATACTTATCCGGACCGTAGATCGGTTCTCCGAACTTGCGGGCTATCTTAGTGGTAGGTCCTGTATATCTTGCCATAATCTGATACTTTTAAAAACCTGTTAAACAAAATTATACTTTACGGCGTCCTTTGGGACGGCATCCATTGTGAGGAAGCGGAGTCACGTCGATAATCTCGGTAACTTCAATACCGGTTCCATGGATGGTGCGGATCGCGGACTCGCGACCTGCTCCGGGACCTTTGACGTATGCCTTGATCTTGCGCAGACCCAAGTCATATGCAACCTTCGCAGCATCTGCGGCAGCTACCTGCGCGGCATAGGGAGTGTTCTTCTTGGAACCGCGGAAACCCATCTTGCCGGCCGAAGACCAACTGATAACCTGACCCTGAGTATTGGTCATGGTTACTATCACATTGTTGAAAGTCGATGAAATGTGTGCCTCGCCGTAAGCGTCGACCTTTACGACTCTCTTCTTATTGGTTGTTCCTGTTTTCTTTGCCATATTCAGTTAACTGTTACTTGGTTGCTTTCTTCTTATTGGCCACCGTCTTCTTCTTACCCTTTCGTGTACGGGCATTGTTCTTGGTGCTCTGTCCGCGGACGGGAAGTCCGATACGGTGACGGATTCCTCTATAGCATCCGATATCCATCAGACGCTTGATGTTGAGCTGTACGGATGAACGGAGTTCACCCTCAATCTTGTAGTGTTCTGCGATAGTGGCCCTTATCGCTGCTATCTGGTCATCGTTCCAGTCGCTCACCTTGGTATCGAAATCGATACCGCAATCGGTGAGGATCTTTCTGGCTGAGCTGCGACCGATACCGTAGATGTAGGTGAGCCCTATCTCTCCTCTTTTGTTTTTAGGTAAATCTACACCGGCTATACGTGCCATATTAATTACTTTATATTACTTTTTAATTGTTACACATTTATTATCCCTGGCGCATCTTGAACTTAGGATTCTTTTTGCAGATGACATAAAGGCGACCTTTGCGCTTTACTATTTTGCAATCCTCGCTGCGCTTCTTGATGGATGCTTTAACTTTCATTGTCGTAGTTTTTTATTTGTACCTGAAAGAAATTCTTCCTTTTGATAAATCATAAGGGGACATCTCTACTCTGACCTTGTCACCGGGCAGGATACGGATGTAGTGCATACGCATCTTACCGGAGAGATGGCCTATAATCACATGGCCGTTGTCCAGCTCCACGCGGAACATGGCGTTGGAAAGAGCCTCGATTACAGTGCCGTCCTTTTCTATGAAATCCTGTTTGGGCATAAGTACTGTCTCTTACAACTTAGTATTGTCTCTTACCTTCTATAAAGTCAAAAGTAGATAGAATATCGGCTTTTCCGTCCCCGACGGCGACCGTCAGCTCGAAATGGGCGGAGTTCTTCTTGTCGCAGGTGCTCACAGCCCATCCGTTGTCATGGAGGTAAATGGATTTGCCTCCGGCGTTGATCATCGGCTCTATGCAGATAGTCATACCCTTCAGGAGCTTCTTGCCTGTACCGGCCTTACCGTAATTGGGGACCTCGGGATGCTCGTGCATGTCACGGCCTATCCCATGGCCTACCATCTCACGGACGACAGAGAAGCCGAAGCTCTCGGCGTATGACTGGACTGCGTGTCCGATATCCCCTATCCTGTTGCCGGCCACGGCTTTTTCTATGCCGCGATACAAGGACTCCTTAGTGACCCTAAGAAGAGTGGCTGTCTCCTCATCCACATTTCCGACAGGGAAAGTGTAGGCCGAGTCGCCATAATAGCCTTTGTATATAGTACCGCAGTCGACGGACACGATGTCACCCTCCTTGAGCTTGTAGTCCGACGGAAAACCATGGACCACCACATCATTGACGGAGACACAGAGTGTGTAGGGGAAGCCGCCGTATCCCAAGAAGCCCGGTTCCGCTCCGTTGTCACGGATGAATGTCTCGGCAATCTTGTCGAGCTGCATGGTGGTGACACCGGGCGCAACATGCCTGCCGACTTCCGCCAACGTCTTGGAGACGAGTATCGCATTCTCTCTGAGAATCTCGATTTCTTCTTCGGATTTTATTCTTATCATACTCAAAGAACTTTTTTGAGAATTACATTCCCGAACGGCCTTTAAGACGTCCGGTCTTCATCAAACCGTCGTAGTGACGCATGAGCAGATGCGATTCGATCTGCTGAAGTGTGTCGAGCACTACGCCTACAAGGATAAGCAGCGATGTTCCTCCGTAGAACTGGGAGAACTGGTTGTTTATCCCGAACATCATCGCAAATGCCGGAAGTATCGCCACGATAGCCAGGAAAACAGATCCGGGCAGAGTGATACGCGACATGATTGCATCGAGATAGTCGGCAGTCTTCTTTCCGGGCTTCACTCCGGGAATGAATCCGCCGTTCTTCTTCATCTCCTCAGCCATCATGGTAGGGTTCACGGTTACTGCCGTATAGAAGTAAGTGAACGCTATCACGAGAAGCGCGAAGATAAAGTTGTACCAGAATCCGGTATAGTCACTCAATGTAGCCGCAAGTCCCTGCGATGCGTCGAAACGCGAAAGCAGGAGCGGGAACATCATCAGGGCCTGTGCGAAAATAATCGGCATTACGCCGGCCGCGTTTATTTTCAGAGGTATGTACTGACGGACTCCACCGTACTGACGGTTTCCGACAACTCTTTTCGCATACTGCACGGGTACCTTGCGCTGTCCCTGCACGAGAGCGATGGTGGCGATGAAGACGAGGAAGAGAATCACGATCTCGATGAGGAACATGAGAGGACCTCCGTTGGTCTGGGTGAATCTCTGAGCGCCCTCAGCGAAGATCGCAAAAGGCAGACGGGCGATGATACCGACCATAATGATCAGGGAAATACCGTTACCGATACCCCTGTCGGTAATACGCTCGCCGAGCCACATCACGAACATCGTACCTGCCATCAGCACGATCGTCGCGAAAATGTTGAATCCGAAACCCTGTATCAGAAACGCGTCGGCCGGCAATTGTGCGTGAAGGTTGGTAATGTACGCAGGTCCTTGAAGCAGAAGGATTACAATTGTCAGATAACGTGTCCACTGGTTCATTTTTCTACGTCCGCTTTCCCCTTCTCTCTGCATCTTCTGGAAGTAGGGGACCATCACACCCAGAAGCTGGATGACGATGGACGCGGAGATATACGGCATCACTCCCAACGCGAAGATGGAAGCGTTGCCGAAAGCGCCGCCGGAGAACATATCCAACAGACTGAGAAGACCTGTCGACGCCTGCTGTTCCAGTTCCTCGAGTTTAGTGGGATCAAGACCCGGGACTACGATGAAACTGCCGAGACGATAAACAAGGAGGAGGAGGAAGGTATAACCCAACCTCTTCCTAAGCTCCTCAATCTTGAAGATATTCTTGATTGTCTGAAAAAATCTTTTCATCGGCCGCTGTTATTATTAAAGTACTATAGCCTTTCCTTCGAGAGCCTCTATCTTTTCCTTGGCTGACTTGGAAAAAGCGTCGGCGGTAACCTCGAGCTTAGCCTTGAGCTCGCCCTTGCCGAGAATCTTCACCTTGTCGTTCTTGGATACCAGACCGGCTGATACAAGTGTGTCGAAATCTATCACGGTGATGTTCCTCTTCTCGCTCAGAGCCTGAAGAGCCGAGAGATTGACAGCCTTGTACTCCACTCTGGTGGGATTCTTGAATCCGAACTTGGGCAGACGTCTCTGAATAGGCATCTGACCGCCCTCGAATCCGATCTTGTGACGGTAACCGGAACGGGACTTGGCGCCGTTCATACCGCGGGTTGACTGTCCTCCGTGACCGGAGCCCTCTCCCCTGCCGACACGCTTTACTCTCTTAGTAGAGCCTTCTGCTGGTTGTAAATTATGTAATTTCATCTCTTTTTACCTTGAATTAGTTTATTTCCTCAACTTTGACAAGATGCAGAACTTTCTGGATCATACCGTTGGTCACAGGTGTAAGTTCTATCTCCACTGACTGATGCATGCGGCGCAGTCCGAGAGATGCGAGATTGGCTCTCTGTCTCTGGGTTGAACCGTTTTTGCTCTTAATCTGAGTAACTCTAACTTTTGCCATCTTGCGTCCTCCTTATCCTTTAAATACTCTTTGCATGGGAATACCGCGCACACCTGCCACTGTGTAGGCGTCACGGAGCTCAACGAGAGCCGCGATGGTGGCCTTTACCAAGTTGTGGGGGTTGGATGAGCCCTTGGACTTAGCCAGCACATCCTGAACGCCCACTGACTCGAACACGGCACGCATCGCACCTCCGGCCTTTACTCCGGTACCGGGAGCCGCGGGCTTCATGAATACCCTTGCTCCGCCGAACTTGGCCTCCTGCTCGTGAGGAATGGTCCTCTTGTTCAGAGGTACCTTGACGAGATTCTTCTTGGCGTCCTCTATACCCTTGGATATAGCGGTGGTGACTTCGTTGGCCTTTCCGAGACCATAACCTACGACACCCTTCTCATCGCCTACTACTACGATAGCAGCGAAACTGAAGTGGCGGCCGCCCTTGGTTACCTTGGTAACCCTCTGTACTGCTACCAATCTGTCCTTAAGCTCCAGATCGGTGGTTTTTACTTTCTTTACGTTGATATCTGCCATAGTCTCTTAGAATTTAAGACCGCCCTCACGGGCCGCGTCTGCCAAACTTTTAACTCTTCCGTGATAGAGATAGCCTCCGCGGTCAAAAGACACGGCGGATATACCCTTCTCAACCGCACGCTCAGCGATGAGCTTGCCGACCAGAGCAGCGACCTCGGTAGCCGTCTTGCCCTTTACTGCCTCTGCGAGAGACTTGTCAGTAGAGCCGGCCGATACCAGGGTCACACCCTTGGTGTCATCGATAACCTGAACATATATCTGCTTGTTGCTTCTGAATACGGACATCCTGGGTCTCTCGGGAGTACCGCTCACGACCTTACGGATACGGTAACGTATTCTCTGTCTTCTTTCTATCTTAGTCATTGCCATAATCCTATCCTCCTATTATTTAGCTCCGGCTGACTTACCGGCCTTGCGGCGAAGCTGCTCGCCCACAAACTTGATACCTTTACCCTTGTACGGCTCGGGAGCACGCATAGAGCGGATCTTGGCGGCTACCTGTCCGAGCAGCTGCTTGTCGCAGCTCTTGAGTACGAGAACAGGGTTCTGACCTTTCTTCACGGGCTCAGCCTCGGCCTTGATCTCCGAGGGAAGCATGAAGTGTATATCGTGTGAATATCCGAGAGCGAGCTCGAGGATCTGTCCCTTGACCTCAACGCGGTATCCCACACCGATCAGTTCCTGTTTGATAGTGAAACCCGTGGACACTCCAGTCACCATATTGTGAATGAGTGCACGGTAGAGTCCGTGCAGGGAACGGTGACGGGGCTGGTCCGTAGGACGGCTGACCGTGATTATATTCCCTTCAACGGATACTTTGATGTCAGGATCAACCTTCTGACTCAGTTGTCCGAGCGGTCCTTTAACCAGTACCACATTGTCGGCGCCGACCGTTGCGGTCACGCCCTGCGGCAGGTGTACAGGCAATTTTCCAATTCTTGACATTGTATTACAGTTTTTTAAATATTAATAAACATAACACAGCACCTCGCCGCCGACATTCATGTCCTTTGCCTCCTTGTCGGTGATGATACCTTTCGAAGTAGAGAGGATTGCGATACCCATGCCGTTGAGTACACGGGGCATGTCCTCAACACCCACATACTTTCTCAGACCGGGAGTCGACACTCTCTGAATCTTCTTGATGGCCGCCTGCTTTGTCTCGGGATGATACTTGAGGGCGAGCTTGATAGTGTTGTAGGGTGTGCCCTCCACTACCTTGTAGCTGAGGATGTAACCTTTCTCATGGAGAATACGGGTAATCTCCATCTTCATCTTCGATGCAGGGATCTCGACGATCTTGTGCTTTGCGAGATATGCGTTCCTGACTCTGGTCAGGTAATCTGCTATTGGATCAGTCATTTGTTTGTTTTGTTTTAGTGGTTCGACGCTTTTCAGCGCCCGATATCCAATGGTTTATAAATAATTTAGTTAATTGTTTCCTATCTTTTGGTAAGAAACTTACCATGAGGCTTTGCGGACTCCGGGAATCAAACCCTTGCTGGCCATCTCGCGGAACTGAATACGGCTGATGCCGAATACGCGCATATAGCCTTTGGGACGACCGGTAATCGAACAGCGGTTGTGCTGACGGCAGGGACTCGAATTCTTGGGGAGTCTGTCGAGAGCAGCCCAGTCACCGGCTTCCTTTAATGCTTTACGTTTTTCTGCGTATTTCGCGCACAGCTTAGCCCTTTTTACCTCACGGGCCTTCATTGATTCTTTTGCCATATCTTCTAATTACGGTTTTTATTCTTAAAAGGCAGTCCGAACTCACGGAGGAGAGCATATGCCTCCTCATCCTTCTCTGTGGATGTCACAAAGGTAATCTCAAGTCCGAAGATCTTGGTAATCTTGTCGATGTCAATCTCAGGGAAGATAATCTGCTCCTTGATACCGAGGGTATAGTTACCGCGGCCGTCGAACTTCTCGTTGATACCGTTGAAGTCCCTGATACGGGGAAGTGACACAGCGATAAGTCTCTCGAGGAACTCGTACATACGGGCGCCCCTAAGTGTCACTTTTACTCCGATAGCCTGTCCGCGACGGAGCTTGAAGTTGGAAATATCCTTACGGGAATAAGTGGTAACGGCCTTCTGACCTGCAATGGCGGTAAGCTCCTGCTGAGCGACCTCGACGAGTTTCTTGTCTCCGGTTGCATCGCCGATACCCTGATTGAGGGTGATCTTCACGAGCTTGGGCACCTGCATCACGGTTGCAAAGCCGAACTCCTTCTGGAGCCTGCCCACTATCTCCTCCTTGTATTTCTTCTGAAGATTAGGAACGTATCCTGCCAAGCTCACATTCTCCTGCTTGGTCTCCTCTACTTTTTTCTTTGCCATTATTTGATCTCCTCTCCTGATTTTTTAGCGTAACGGACCAATTTTCCATTCTCGCCCATGCGGCGGCCGATCCTGGTAGGACCTCCCTTGGCGGGATCCACTACCTGAAGGTTGGAAATATGAATTCCGGCTTCCTGTTTGATAATACCGCCCTGAGGATGCTTGGCATTGGGCTTGGTGTGCTTGCTCACCATGTTGACACCCTCCACGATGGCGCGGTCCTTCTTGGTGATGATCTCGAGGACCTTTCCGGTCTTGCCCTTGTCATTGCCGGCATTCACATAGACCGTATCACCTTTCTTGATATGTAATTTCCTATTCATGTCTGTACCTCCTATATATTATAGTACCTCAGGTGCAAGAGAGACAATCTTCATGTAGTTGTCGCGGAGCTCGCGGGCAACAGGGCCGAAGATACGTGTTCCGCGGACCTCGCCCTGATTGTTCAAAAGCACGCAGGCATTGTCATCGAAACGGATATATGAGCCGTCCGGACGACGGATCTCTTTCTTTGTGCGCACCACAACGGCCTTGGAAACCGATCCCTTCTTAGCGTCACCGCCGGGGATAGCGCTCTTGACAGCGACAACGATCTTGTCGCCCACGCTTGCATAACGGCGGCGGGTACCTCCGAGAACACGGATGCAGAGGACCTCTTTAGCACCGCTGTTGTCAGCTACCATTAAACGTGATTCCTGTTGTATCATTTTACTTCACTTTTTCTACGATTTCTACTAATCTCCAGCGTTTGGTCTTGCTCAGGGGACGTGTCTCCATGATGCGGACCGTATCGCCCTCGTCGCACACATTCTTCTCGTCATGAGCGACGAACTTGGTGGTCTTGTTCACGAACTTGCCGTAAACAGGGTGTTTCTCCTTTACTCTTACAGCAACGACAATCGACTTGTCCATCTTGTTGCTCACCACCACACCGATTCTTTCCTTACGTAAATTTCTTTCCATACGAATTACTCTTCTGATTTAGCCTGGTTTTCCTTTTCAGTCAGGATGGTAAGCATACGTGCGATATCCTTTCCGGCCTTTCTGATCTTTGATGTATCCTCGATGGGGGAGACGGCATGGTTGATCTTCATCTGGGCGAGGTTGGCCTTCTCGGTCTCGATGCGCTCGCGCAGGTCGTTAATAGACATTTCTCTGATTTCCTTGGGTTTCATATCTTCTCCTCCATTTATTACTGTTCAACATAATCCCTGCGGACCACGAACTTGGTAGTCACAGGCAGTTTCTGTGCGCCGAGACGGAGTGCCTCCTTGGCAACCTCCAAAGGCACACCCTCTGCCTCTATAAGCATACGGCCCGGAGTGATGGGGGCTACGAATCCCTCGGGATTACCTTTACCTTTACCCATTCGCACCTCGGCAGGTTTCTTTGTGTAAGGTTTGTCAGGGAAAACGCGAATCCAAATCTTACCTTCACGTTTCATGTAACGCACTACAGCCTGACGGGCAGCCTCTATCTGCTGACCGGTGAGCCATGCGGACTCAAGGGTCTTGATGCCGAAAGATCCGAAAGAAAGCTCTGTACCACGGTGAGCATTACCTTTCATACGGCCCTTCTGCTGCCTTCTGAACTTGGTTTTCTTTGGTTGTAACATTGTCTATACTTTTTGTAAGTCTATTATTTTCAAACAAATAAATACAATTCTCCCATTAAACGGGGCTGCAAAGATATTACAAATTCCTTTAATACCAAACTTTTTTCACATTTTTCGACCGGAAAATTTATCACCCAAGCCACCGCTCCTCAGAGACTTATAGATTTGAAAAAAAATTCAGGAAACACATTTTCGACAGCATCGCACACCGCGCCGCAGAACATTTCACAATGAAAATAACTATATTTGCACCTTGTTTAAAAATAGATTTGCTATGAGTACCGATTTCACAAATGTCGAGCGGGCCTTCATGGGACCCATAAAGCATAGATTCAATTCCAACATTCCCTACATCACTGTTGAGAATTTCCCTAAACTTGGCAAACTGACAGCATTCAGATTCTTAGAGTGGGCTGCAGAGCATCCCGATGGCGTGATAAGCCTCCCTACCGGCAAGACTCCTGAATATTTTATAGCATGGGTCAAAAAGATACTGACCGAGTGGGACACCAAGGAAGGTGCGGCCTCACGCGAGGAAAACGGACTGCTTGTGGCGAAGAAACCCGACCTGCGCGGACTGCATTTCGTCCAGATTGACGAGTTCTACCCCATCGACCCCAGACAGCACAACAGTTTCTACAACTATGTCCAGAAATATTATGTCGAGGACTTCGGCCTTGACGCATCGAAAGGCATCTTCATCAACTGCGAGCAGATACCCCTGGCAGACGGAAAGCACTTCTCGGAGGTATTTCCCGACGGAGTCATCGATCTGAGCCTGCGCTACCGCAACGCGAAGTCGGACGCGGAGGAACTCAAGCAGAGATCCATCTTCATGATAGACAACTGGTGCGCCGACTATGACCAGAAGGTCAGGGATATGGGCGGCATAGGCTTCTTCCTCGGAGGCATCGGTCCCGACGGACACATCGCATTCAATGTCAGAGGAAGCGATCCCCACTCGACCACACGCCTGACCCATACCAACTATGAGACACAGGCTGCAGCGGCCAGCGATCTCGGAGGCATCGAGATATCAAGAATCAAGCCCGTGATCACCATAGGCCTTGACACCATCACCCACAATCCCGACGCAGTGGCCATCATATTCGCCGCCGGAGAGGCAAAGGCTCCGGTTGTCGCCGATGCCCTTGAGAAGACTCCCTCCAATCTTTACCCCGCATCCGTACTGACACGCCTGCCCAACGCGCGCTTCTACCTCACCACAGGAGCAGCATCCATGCTGCACGAATCGGTATATCACTACTACGCCGACTCTCCCTGGTCCCAGGAGAAGACAGACAGGGCCGTCATCGACTGCTGCAACCGCATAGAGAAATACGGAGACAAGATCACCCTCGAGGACCTCAGGGCCGATGAGTACTGCAGCATGATTCCCGGCCTGGACGAGCACACCATAGACAGCGTCATCGACTCGCTGACCAAGAAGATAGCCAGGGGAACATCCACCTGGAGCAACCAGACATTCTACTACACAGGTCCTCACCACGATGATATCCTCTTAGGCCTGCTTCCCCACATCCACAGGGTATCGAGAAATGAGACCAACGAATCGCATTTCTCGATCATGACTTCCGG
The DNA here is from genome assembly GCA_019116965.1 of Candidatus Coprenecus pullistercoris. GTDB lineage: Bacteria > Bacteroidota > Bacteroidia > Bacteroidales > UBA932 > Coprenecus > Coprenecus pullistercoris. Next base: position 21,005 of record DXAT01000020.1, on the reverse strand, counting down.
ATTCAATGCCGTAACAAACCATTTCCTCATCGACGCTCTTGAGGAGACTCTGAAGTTCCTCGACGAGGACCGCATCGAGATGGTGCATTACCCCGACTTCTTCACAGAGGGCTGGAAGGAAAAGAGGGAGAAGGACATCTACCACTTCCTGATCAATGTCGCCTCAGGCAATGAAGAAGAACGCAAGAGAGGCCGCTCGCACAGGATCGTCAGGGATTTCATCGAGATCTACGGAGTAAGGAACAAGGAAGAGCTCCGCAAGAAGATACTCGATGTAATCGATGAGACCCGCCGCAGCTACGACGGCCAGAAGATGTCTGCGGACATAAGGCTCCTCAAGGGCATGATCCGCGAGTTCGAGGAAGAGCTCGTATGGGGATTCTTCGGCATAAAGAACGAGAATGTGCATCATCTCCGCTTAGGATTCTATACCGGCGACATCTTCACCGAGCAGCCCAACCGGGAAAGGGATGTGGCTCCCATCCTTGAGGAACTGCGCACGATAAAGCCCTCAATCATAAGCATAGCCTTCGACCCCGAGGGCAGCGGTCCCGACACGCACTACAAGGTGCTGCAGGCCATAGCCGAAGCCATCCGCGAGTGGGGCAAGGAGGCAGACCTGAGCAATCTCAGAATCTGGGGATACCGCAATGTCTGGTACCGTTTCCTCCCTTCGGAAGCCACGCATATCGTGCCTGTGTCACTCAACGCCATGAGCGTATTCGACAACGCGTTCTGCAACTGCTATGCCTCTCAGGTACACGCAGACTTCCCGAGCTATATGCTTGACGGCAAGTTCAGCGACTTAGCCAAGAAGATATGGGTGGATCAGCTTGCCAAGGTACAGAGAGTACTCGGCAAACCGTTCTTCTACCAGAATCCGAGCCCGAGACTGAGAACCACTCACGGACTGCTCTTCTTCAAGGAGATGACAGTAGAGGAATTCCTCCAGTCGGCCCGCGAGCTCCAGAAATCCATGACCATCATCTGATCGGAAGTATGAGACGCCTCATCCTCATTATCTGCATAGCTGCCCTCTCCGTCCAGGCACTGAGAGGGCAGGATGAGGAGGGGATGTACATGCAGTATATCATCGATGATCACGGCGACACCGTCTTCATGGACACTCTCGACCCGGTATACAAGACAGCCAGGCCAAAGGGGAAAAAATGGAGACAGTACTACAGACTTGTACACAACTTCGCCAAAGCCTATCCCTATGCCCTTCTCGCAGAGGAGAAACTCCGGGAAGCCGACTCAACCATCGTCACCGGAGGATTCAACCGGAGAGAGAAAAACCGCTATATACGCATTCTCCAGAACGAACTTTTCGACACATTCGAGAAGCCGCTCAAGAACCTTACCATCAGCCAGGGGAAACTGCTGCTGCGCCTGATTGACCGGCAGACAGGCATTACATCCTATGAGATACTCAAGGACTACAAAGGGAAGGCGGCGGCAGGCTTCTGGCAGGGCATAGCCAAACTGTTCGGCTCGGACATGAAACAACCGTACGATCCGGAAGGAGAAGACAAGCTGACCGAAGAACTCGTTATCCTATATAATAAAGGTGAGTTCAACAAGACCTACCGGTCTATCTTCGGGAAAAATCCGCCTGAACCTGTGGCGCATTCAAGGCTTGAGGTACCTCAGAAATAATCTCGAGCTTTCCGTCTCCGAACACGGCATACACGGCACCGTCGACCCAGCAGCCAAGAATAGTCATCCTGCCTCCGGAAGGGATGTCCGCGGTCCCAGGAGTGTGATAGTGACCGAAAATATAGTAATCGATACCGCGGCCTCCATGCGCCGCCCTATAGTCCCGGCCGAAAGCATCCGCATAGCGGAACAGCGGTTCTTCCTTTCCCCGGAACACATAACGCTCCATCTTGTCCGGAGCATTCTTCATTTTTCTGGAATGACCTGCCCAGGCATAGCCCAGACCGAAAGCCCAGCGCGGATGCAGGGCACTGAAAATCACTTGAAGAAAACGATTGTGGAAAGCCCACCTTATGATGCGGAAACCCATGTCCGTCTTCCCCAGACCGTCGCCATGTCCGAGACAGAAGATACTTCCTTCTATTTCGGTCACATAAGGCTGCTCCAGCACGGTCATACCTATCTCGCGCTCAAAATAATCATACACCCAGACATCATGGTTGCCTCTGAAAAAATACACTTTGACACCGCTGTCGCACAACCGTGCAAGCGCCCCAAGAGCCCTGGTATGGCCGCGTGGTATGACATACCGGTATTCATACCAAAAATCAAAGATGTCTCCGAGCAGGTAGACGGCCTCGGCTCTCTCCTCCCTTATACGGTCCAGCAGGCTCACAAATCTCCGTTCCAACCCGTTCCTGTCACAAAATGCGGCTCCGAGATGGACATCGGAGATAAAATAGTACTTAGGCATTTTTGCTGACTATCTCGAAGATGAAGCAGAACGCAGCGGCAATGCAGCAGTAGATGGAAAAGTAACGCAGACGGGCTTTCTGCACGATGCGTATCATCCACCGGCAGGCGATATAGCCGGACACAAAGGCCGTAAGAGTACCGAGCAGCAGCGACAGCGTGGATATGCCGGAGGCCTCGGCCGAGAAATCTCCACCCACCATCTGCAGGAACGCCTCACCGAGAATGGGAACCATCACCATGAGGAATGAGAACTGGGCCATGGAGCTTTTCCTGACACCAAGCATCAGACCGGTGGAGATGGTGGTACCCGAACGGGACAGACCCGGCAGTACGGCCAGGGCCTGCGACAGACCTATTATGAACGCCTCCTTGTAACCCACCTCCTTGCCGGGCTCCCTGCCTTCTTTAAGAGCCTTGCGGGCCTGCCTGTTGGACAGAGTCTCCGACAGGAACAGCAGGACAGCCGTAAGGAGAAGCATACAGCCCACGATTATCAGTCCGGAACCGAAAACAGCCTCTACCTGATCCTTAAAGAAAAATCCCACGACGGCCACGGGTATCATGGAGACACATAACTTCAGAAAATACTGAGTCTGACTATTGTATTTGAATTTGAATACACCGCAGATGATGTCCCATATCTCTTTGCGGAAAGCCACTATCGTGCTGAGCACCGTAGCCGCATGCACGGCTACCTCGAAACTGAGATTGTCGGCGTCGATACCGAACAGCGCCTTGCAGATAGTCAGATGACCGCTGCTGCTCACTGGAAGGAACTCGGTAAGTCCCTGGACCAGTCCGAGTACTACCGCTTCAAACCATTCCATATAACTCACTATTTATGTTTGAACAGTCTGATGGGCTTCCTGCGCAGAAGAACCACAAGCTCTATCACAAAGCCGGCAAGGATAAGAAGCGGAGCCACATACATCCTCGTGAAACTGAAAAGCGCATAATTGAACACATCCGGGCTGTCGGCACCCCCTCCGAGCAGGAAAAGATATCCCGCAACCATGACTGCCAGACCGATTATCAGATAACGGTAATTCTCCTTGGGTATTGCAAATCTATCCATCTTACTTTTTATATTTATCAATAATACAATTCATTACGGGTAAGTGACACCAGGCTGCGAACACCAGCCGCCGTAGATACCATACAAATGAGCACTCCGAGCACAATTACGGCTATCATCACCAGGCCGAGCATCATGGCGTCGAACAGGGAGAAAAGCTGATAGAACTCATTGCGTATGAGGTAGAGAGCCCCCAGGATGAACACATCGGCTATGGCACCCGATATGAGCCCCTGGAAAAACGCCTGCGTGACGAACGGCGCGGATATGAAACTCTTCGTCGCTCCTACCAGACGCATGGCGTGTATGGTGAACCGCTTGGCATAGACATTGAGCCGGACGGTGTTGTTGATCAGCACCACCGATATGAAGAGCAGAAGCAGCACGAACACTCCGGCCACCAGTCCTATTTTCTCGATATTGGCATTGAGAAGCTCCACCAACGACTGCTGGTAGACCACTTCCTCCACCTCCGGATAGGCGTACAGGGCATCCTCTATCACACGGAGACTGTCAGTCACTATATATTCCGCAGATATCTGGAGCTCGAGGGAGACGGGAACGGGGTTGACCTCAAACACATCCAGAAAGTCCTCTCCGAGAATCTCCTTCATCTCCTCCACGCCCTCTTCCTTGGTTATGATGCGCACACCCCTGACATATCCGGCGTCCTCTATAATGTCAGCGAGAGCCGACGCATCGGCCTCATCAGCCTCCACACTCAGAATTGCGGAAACAGTGATGTTCTCCCTGAAATAGTTTGAGACTGAACGGGCATTGACGATGAGAACTCCTACTGTCCCAACGAGGAACAGCACCAGGCTTATGCTTATTACAGAAGAGAAATAAGAACGGATTATTCTTCTGTACAGGATGTTATTCTCACTTTTAGACATGTCGTCTCATCAGATAAATCCCTCAAAGATAAACAAAATGATGATTATTTTAGATTTTTTATTATTATATTTGCAAAAAAGTATCTAAAATGAGTGATCCCAAAAGAGTTTTGTTCGTCAATTCAGAGATATACCCATATCTGCCTGAGTCGACCATCTCGACAGTCGGCAGGTATCTGCCGCAAGGCATTCAGGAGTCCGGAAAGGAAATCCGCAATTTCATGCCCCGCTTCGGCTGTATCAACGAGAGGCGCAACCAGCTGCACGAAGTCATAAGACTCTCCGGGATGAACATGGTCATCAATGATGTCGACCGTCCTCTCGTTATCAAAGTCGCCTCGATTTCCTCCGCGAGGATGCAGGTCTACTTCATCGACAACGAGGACTACTTCCACAACAAGTTTATCTACGAGGACGCTGACGGCAATTTCCTCGGAGACAATGACGAGAAAGCCATATTCTTCGCAAGAGGCATACTTGAGACCGTCAAGAAACTGCGATGGAAGCCGGATATTGTCCACTGCTCCGGCTGGATATCCCATCTCGTTCCCCTGTTCCTCAAGAAAGCATACCGCAACGACCCCATATTCTCAGATGCGTCAGTGGTTCTCTCTCTCTACAACGACTACACCGACGCAGCCTTCGATCCGGAGATGAGAGCAAAAATACCCGTCCCGGGGATAAAGGCCAAGGATACCGAGCTGCTCAAGGAGGCCAACGGCATAAATCTTGCTAAAATAGCCGTACAGTATTCGGATGCCGTCATCTTCGGAGCAGCCGACATACATCAGGAGATTACGGACTATGTCGCCAAACGCGGCATACCAGCGCTCCGGTATGTTCCCATCGACCACCCCGAAGGCACATACATCCGGCAATACAACGAATTTTACGACAAACTGTTAGAGAAAGATGCCATTTAGAAAGCCGCTCATGATTCTCGCCGCGGCCGCCGCCGTTATCTCCTGCGTGGAAAACGACAGGACTCTCGGAGAGGGGATGCTGCCGGACGAATCCGTCATCAATCTGGGTGTAAAGACATTCGACCTGCCCGTCACCAATCAGGTAAGTGACTCAATGCAGGCCGGCAATACCGTGACCATGCTGCTCGGCACAGTCACCGACCCCGTATTCGGAACAGCCATATCCAACACGGCGTCATATGTGCTGCCCTACTCCGACACCACCGACTTCGGGGAATCCCCCCGCCTGCTGTCAGCATACATGACCCTGTCAATAGACTCCATCTCCTATATGGACGAGAACCAGAAAGGCATACACCAGAGAATACGCATATACAAGCTGACATCTCCGCTGGACAGCACCATCGGCTTCTGCAACTCCATAACCCCCGATGACTACGACCCGGTCCCCGTGACCCTGAGCGACCCCGTCATCTACGGAGAGGGAGAGATCAGAGTGGACCTGACCGAAGCATACGCTCAGGAACTGCTGAGCACCACTCCGGAGGAATTTGCCGATGTGGACCTGTTCCTGGAAAAGATACACGGTCTGTACATTGAGGTACAGGCTCCTCTCGGTACCGCTGAAGGAGGAAGGATGAACTACCTCAACCTCGGCACATCCACCATCAATATCAACTACATCCTCAACAATCCGGACCGCGGCTTCACTGATAAGGACACCACGGAGTCATTTGCGTTTGGATACAGCTCCGCGTTCAACTATTTCTCTACCGGATCGGAGCATCTTGCGGACAACGCTCCCGCTGAAGAACTGTACCTGGAAGGCCTTTCAGGCATCAAGCCGCATATCTCAGCCGCCGAGCTGAAAGACATGCTCGATTCATGGATTGAAGAATCCGGTCTTGACGGAAGCCTCATCATCCTGTCAAGAGCAGAGCTCGTATTCCCCTACAGCACGCCGGAAGACTACGGACGGTTCGACAGGACCCATCCTTCCGCCATCTACGCATTTACACGCGATCCGCTCGCCACATATTCCGAAGGCTACTACGCCCCTTTGGAAAGTGTCTACACCGCATACAACAAGGGCGATATCAACCGTTCCCTGCAGCAGTACAGCATGGACATCACATCCTACATACAGAACCTCATACTCACTGACAGGGACAACATCGACGGGACATACGACCTCTGGATAGCTCCGCTTACCAGCAGGACCAACCTCGCAGACAATGTGCTTTACGAAGTGGACAACTACAATTACAGCACGATAGTGCTCAACGGGCCCGCATCAGAGCGAAGACCTACTCTGACCATTACTTACGGGCTGATGGAGAGATAAATACGAGACAGGAGTTGTGGCCTCCGAAACCGAATGTATTGTTCAAAGCCACTCTCACCTCTTTTCTGACTGCTTTATTCAAAGTAAGATCCAGCCTGTAGTCGATATCCGGATCCTCATGCCTGAAATTGATTGTCGGAGGCACGATACCGTCCCGTATGGCATGAATACAGGCCAGGGCCTCCACTGCACCGGCGGCTCCCAAAAGATGACCGTGCATCGATTTGGTAGAGCTTATGCTGAGTTTATAGGCGTGCTCCCCGAAAAGGGACTTGACGGCCTTGAGTTCGGCAACATCACCCAAGGGTGTGGAGGTACCGTGGACATTGATATAGTCCACCTCCTCCGGCTCCACCTGCGCATCCTGCAAGGCTGAGCGCATCACTTTCATGGCCCCACTGCCGTCAGGCAGCGGAGCTGTAATATGATACGCATCCGCATTCATTCCGGCACCGGCTACCTCGGCATAGATACGGGCTCCGCGTCTTAGCGCATGCTCGCGTTCCTCGAACAAAAGCACCGCCGCTCCCTCGCCTATAACGAAACCGTCACGGGTCGCGTCAAAAGGACGGGAAGCAGTCATATACTCGTCATTGTTGGTGGACAATGCCTTGGAGGCGTCAAATCCTCCGATGGCAGGAATGGATATAGGCGCTTCGGCACCGCCGGTCAATATCATGTCGGCCTTACCGAGCCTTATGAGATTGAGCGCGTCACCCATCGCATGGGAAGATGACGCACACGCCGAAGTCGTGGTATAATTGGGCCCCGCAAAACCGAAACGGATGGATATCAGACCGGGAGCCATATCCGATATCATCTTGGTAATAAGAAATGGACTAAAGCGCGGTATATATCCACCGCTGCAGTAGTCCATTATCCCTTCTGTGAGGCTTTCTATGCCTCCGATCCCCGAGCCGAGGATTACGCCCGCCCTGTCAAGGTCTGTCTTGCCGAGGTCGAGGCAGCTGTCCTCCACCGCCTGAACGGCCGCCGCAAGAGCATACTGGACAAACTTATCTATCCGTCTGAGCTCCTTACGGTCGATGTCATAGGCCGAGGGATCGAAATTTTTAACCGTGCAGGCAAACTTGGTCTTGAAACGGGTCGTGTCAAAAGTGGTTATCAGGTCGGCTCCGCTTACACCTTTATCAAGATTGGAGAAATACTCCTGAATCGAATTTCCTAAAGGATTTACTGTGCCGAGACCTGTGACTACGACTCTCCGAAGACCCATGCACAAATTATTTAGTATGCTCTTCGATATAGTTGATGGCGTCACCTACTGTCGATATCTTCTCGGCTGCATCGTCGGGAATCTCTATATTGAACTTCTTCTCGAATTCCATGATGAGCTCAACTGTGTCGAGAGAATCAGCACCTAAATCATTTGTAAAACTTGCTTCGCGGGTTACTTCGCTTTCATCAACTCCGAGTTTGTTGACGATGATGGCTGTTACATCAGAAACAATATCTGCCATGGTCTAAATTTTAGTTAATAATTAGTTGATATAAATTTGATTTTGCTGCAAAAAAACAAATAATTTTCTGAATAATGAAATTTTTATGAACTTTGCGGAGAGAGAAATCCTTAGAATCGTAATGGAAAAAGTTCCCAATATCGTCATACTGGCCTCAGGTTCAGGAACTAATGCAGAGAACATCATCAGATGGTCCCAAAACCGCGGCACATACCGCATCGCAGCAGTCATGAGCAACCGGAAAGATGCCTATGTCCTGACCAGGGCCGAGAATCTCGGAGTACCTTACTGCACTTTCACCGCCTCGGAGTTCCGCAACGGGACCCTGACATATAATGGTGAAAGCCGGAGACTGACAGATGTCCTTGAAGAACTCGGGACAGACTGTATCATACTGGCCGGCTTCCTGCTGAAAGTACCTGACTACCTAATAGAGGCATACCCGGAAAGGATACTGAACATACACCCGGCCCTGCTTCCTTCCTACGGCGGCAAGGGTATGTACGGAGGCCATGTACACCAGGCTGTCATAGCCGCAGGCGAGAAAGAGTCGGGCATCACAATACATATTGTGGACAAGCAGTACGATCACGGGAAGACCATATATCAAGCCCGCTGCACCGTCACCCCTGAAGACACCCCGGAAACACTATTCGCCAAAGTTCACGAACTTGAGCGCGCATATCCCGAGGTCATTGAGAAATACATCTCACAACTCTGAATTCAGATCCGATGCTGGGAAGTCTGAAAGAGAAGATACTTTCCGGACAAGAAATCTGTCAGGAAGAGGCGCTGTGGCTGGCTGAGAATACCGGACTGAGGCCGCTGCTGGATGCCGCACGGGAGATTACCGTACAGTGCGCACCGAGGCGGTTCGATCTCTGCTCGATCATCAACGCCAAATCCGGACGGTGTCCCGAAGACTGCAAATGGTGCGCCCAGTCGGCACACTACCGGACAGGTGCGGAAATCTATCCGTTGGTATCAGAGGAGGAATGCCTGCGCCATGCCTCCGCCAACGAGGCTGCCGGCATCGGCCGCTTCTCCATAGTCACCAGCGGACGCAAGCTCTCCGACAGGGAAGTGGACGAAGTCTGCTCGAGGGTACACTACCTGCGCGGGAAATGCGGGCTCAGCTTCTGCGCATCTCTCGGACTGCTCTCCGAAGAAAGTCTGCGGAAGCTCTATGAGGCAGGCGTCACCAGATACCACTGCAACTTAGAGGCCGCTCCCTCATTTTTCCCTACCCTCTGCACCACCCACACCCAGCAGCAGAAGATACAGACCCTGGAAGCCGCCCGCCGTGTCGGGATGGATATCTGCTCGGGCGGCATCATAGGCATGGGCGAGAGCGAGGAGCAGAGGATTGAGCTGGCATTTACCCTGAAGGGTCTGGAGGTGCAGTCCATTCCACTGAACATCCTCTCCCCCATTCCCGGGACACCGCTGGAGAACATACCGCCCATATCGGAGGAGGAGATTCTACGGTGCATTGCCCTTTTCCGCCTCATTCACCCCACAGCCTGGCTGCGCTTTGCAGGCGGACGCTCCAGACTCTCCCGTCAGACGGTACTGGAGGCCATGCGCATAGGCGTCAACTCGGCCATCGCCGGAGACCTGCTTACCACAGTAGGTTCGAAAGTAGCCGAGGACCAAGAACTTATCAAGCAAGCCGGATATGAACTCTGAGACCACTGCCAGCCCCAACTTCGACACATTTGACCACGACCATCTGTGGCATCCCTATACCTCCACCATCAACCCCCTGCCCACCTACAAGGTACGCAGCGCCCACGGCTGCCGGATAACCCTCGAGGACGGTACGGAACTCATCGAGGGCATGTCCTCATGGTGGTGCGCCGTACACGGCTACAACCATCCGGTACTCAACGAGGCCGTCCGCCGGCAGCTGGACAGTATGGCCCACATCATGTTCGGAGGACTGACCCATGAGCCGGCCATAGAACTGGGCAAGCTGCTGCTGAGCATCGCTCCGCCCTCGATGAGCCACATTTTCTACGCCGACAGCGGTTCGGTGGCCGTGGAGGTGGCCATGAAGATGGCCGTGCAGTACCAAGTGGCCGCCGGACATCCCGACAGGACCAATTTCGTGACCATACGCACCGGCTACCACGGCGACACCTGGAACGCCATGTCGGTCTGCGACCCTGTCACCGGGATGCACTCCCTCTTCGGAGCCGCCCTGCCGGTGAGGTACTTCGCACCCTCGCCCCGCAGCCGTTTCGACGGAGACTGGGACCCTCACGACACAGACCTGCTGCGGGAGATTATAGAAAAGCACGGAAAGGACATTGCGGCCCTTATCCTCGAACCGATAGTGCAGGGAGCCGGGGGTATGCGGTTCTACCATCCCCAGTACCTGAGGGAGGCGGCCGCCCTCTGCCGGAAGCACGGACTGCTGCTGATATTCGACGAGATAGCCACCGGATTCGGCCGCACAGGGAAGCTCTTCGCCTGGGAGCATGCCGGGGTGGAACCGGACATCATGTGCGTGGGCAAGGCCATCACCGGAGGTTACATGACTTTCTCGGCAGTGCTGGCCAATGACTTAGTGGCGGATACCATCTCCTCGCACGACCCGAGGGTATTCATGCACGGACCCACCTTCATGGGCAATCCGCTGGCCTGCTCCGTAGCCATAGCATCCACCCGCCTGCTGCTCGAGAGCGGCTGGCAGGAGAAGGTGCGCAGGATAGAGGCGCAGCTGAGGGAAGAGCTGGCTCCCGCCCGACGGATACCGTCGGTAGCGGAAGTGAGGGTGCTCGGAGCCATAGGAGTACTGGAGATGAAGCAGCCGGTGGACATGGCCTGGATGCAGAAGCGCTTCGTCGAGGAAGGCATCTGGCTCAGGCCCTTCGGAAGATTAGTGTACACCATGCCGCCCTTCATTATTGAACCCGGGGAACTGTCCGTGCTGACCTCTAAGATGCTTAAAATCGTAGGAGAGATACCGGCATGAGAGCTATATATGAGAAATATGCGGAGGAGCTGGATGCTCTGAAAGCCTCCGGCAATCTGCGGACACTGCCGTCCGGCCTGCATGAGGGCCGCTGGATCCTCAGCGGGGGACAGCGGATGCTCAATCTGTCCTCCAACGACTATCTCGGGCTGGCCTCCGACACCGCTCTGATGAAGGAGTTCCGTGAATGGATCAGGGAGACCGAAAAACAGCTGCCGCTGTCCTCGTCCTCATCCCGCCTGCTGACCGGCAATTTCGGGGTGTTCAGTGCCCTTGAGGATACTCTGGCTTCCCTTTATGGACGGGAAGACGCATTAGTGCTCAGCAGCGGCTATCACATGAACGCAGGCATCCTCCCGGCCCTGTGCGGCAAAGACACGCTCATCCTGGCAGACAAACTGGTACACGCCAGTCTTATCGACGGCATCCGCCTGAGCGGAGCCCGTTGCATACGCTACCGTCATCAGGACTACGGTCAGCTGGAAACTCTGATAGAAAAGGAGTACTCCGGCTGCGACAGGATAATCATAGTCTCCGAAAGCATATTCAGTATGGACGGAGACACGGCCCCGCTGCAGCGTCTGACAGAGCTGAAACGCCGCCGGGACAAGATTATGCTCTATGTGGACGAGGCCCACGCCGTAGGAGTACGCGGAGAGCGCGGCTTAGGACTGGCCGAGGAGACCGGCTGCATCGCGGACATAGACCTGCTGTGCGGCACATTCGGCAAGGCCCTGGCCTCGATCGGAGCATTCGTCATCTGCGACCGGATAATCAAGGAGTATTTAGTCAACCGGATGCGTACCCTTATCTTCACCACTGCCCTGCCTCCGCTCAACATGGCCTGGACCCTGTTCGTCATGGAACGGCTCTCCGGCTTCAAGGGGCAGCGTGAGAGGCTGCAACGGCACTCGGCACAATTCAGACAGGCTCTTAAGGCAAAAGGATTCGGGACACCCTCCGAAAGCCATATAGTACCGCTCGTCACAGGCACGGCGGCAGATGCCGTCCTCAAAGCCGAGGACATGCGGCGCAAGGGCTTCTATGTCCTGCCCATCAGGCCGCCGACAGTACCCGAAGGCACTTCCAGACTGCGTTTTTCCCTTACCGCCGGTCTCACGGACGAGGATATGGACCGACTCTGCGACAGTATATGAGACACACCTTTCTAAGACATCGCCCCGGCAGCACCGGACTGCTGCTGTTCTTCTCCGGCTGGGGAAGCGAGCCCTGCATGTTCTCCCCTGACTTCGACACGGACTCGGGCCGGGATATACTGATGCTGTGGGACTACAGGGACATAGTTTTAGACCCGGACCTGCTGCGCGGATACTGCAGGATAAGCCTGCTGGCCTGGTCCATGGGTGTGTGGGCCGCCGGCAAGGTGCTGGGTGAGGCCGGCATGGTAAACGGTCCGAGGCTGGCCGTCAACGGAACTCCATTTCCCATAGATGACGGCAGAGGCATCCCTACGGCCATATTTGACGGCACCCTCAACGGCCTTTCCGAAAGGACTTTAGCCAAATTCCGCCGCAGGATGTGCGGTTCGTCCGAGACTCTTGAAAGTCTGCTCGGCTGCGGTCTTAAACGAAGTGCGGATGAGCTACGGGAGGAGCTTGCCGCCATAGGCGACAGGGCCAGGAACACCGTTTCAAGTCCTTTAAGATGGGACAAGGCTTTCGTAGGAGACCGGGACATGATATTCCCGCCCGCCGGTCAGCACCATGCCTGGGAAGAACTGAATGTACCGATAACAGACACAGATGCAGCACACTACGATGCCGGCCTGTTCAGGCGGCTGCTGTATGAGGATGAGCTATGGACAAGACCCTGATACGCCGCCGCTTTGCCCGCTCGGTGCGCAGCTATGCCGAGTACGCCCAGGCCCAGCGCCTGATAGCGGAGCGGATGTGCGCCATGCTCCGCCCACTGTTGCCCGACCGACCGTCCGATGTGCTGGAGATCGGCTGCGGCACCGGCACATTTACCCGCCTCTTCATGCAGCATTTCCAACCTGCCCGGATGACCCTCAACGACATCTGTCCCGAAGTCCGCGAAGCCCTGACAGATATCCTGGCTACAGACTATAACGGACCGGCACCTAATAACTCAGCACCTTCCCGTCCCCGGGAATGCATGACACGATTTGTCTGTGGAGACGCCGAGCACTGCAATCTGCCAAGGGAGCAGAGCCTTATAGCTTCGTGTTCCGTAATGCAATGGTTCGAAGATCCCGAACGGTTCATCAAACGCTGCCATGACCTGCTCGCCCCGGGCGGTATACTGGCCCTGAGCACATTCGGCCCAAACAACCTCCACGAGATCAGGAGCATCACGGGCAGCGGACTGGACTATCCGCCACTGCAGCGGCTACGGCAGATGCTGTCCTCAGCCGGTCTGGAGACTGTCACAGCAGAAGAAGAAAGCATCGTACTGGAGTTCCCCTCAGCCATAGAGGTACTGCAGCATCTCAAACATACGGGAGTAAACGGCATCACCCGCACCTCCTGGACACCCGCCCGGCTTGCCCGCTTCTCCGACGAATACATGCTCCGCTCCGGAACACCGGACGGCAACGTCACACTAACCTACCACCCTATTTACCTGATTGCAAAAAAAGATTGATGCCATGAAAGACAATGTATACTTTGTAAGCGGAATCGACACCAACATCGGCAAAAGCTACGCCACAGGATTCATCGCCCGTACCTGGAACTCAGAGGGCAGGCGCACCATCACCCAGAAACTCATTCAGACAGGGAGCACAGGCATGTCGGAGGACATAGAGCTGCACCGCAGAATCATGGGATGCGGCCTGCTGCCCGAGGACCGCAATGGTCTGAGCATGCCTGAGATATACTCCTACCCATGCTCACCGCATCTGGCCGCAGAGATAGACGGACGGCCGGTTGATTTCATAAAGATTCAGAAGGCCACAGAAGAACTCTCCGACCGATACGACGCCGTACTGCTCGAAGGCGCCGGAGGTCTGATGGTACCTCTCACAAGGGAGCTGCTGACTATAGACTACATAGCACGGAATGGATTTCCGCTTATCTATGTGACCTCGGGTCGACTCGGTAGTATCAACCACTTCCTTTTAGGACTGGAAGCAATACGCGCCAGAGATATCCGCCTCCATACCGTAGCGTACAATCTCTACCCTCCTGAAGATGACGAACGCATCTGCCGTGATACCGAGAACTATATCAGGAATATCCTCGCCAGTGACTGGCCGTCTACCCGCTTCATCACCATTCCTGTATTAGAATAGGCATTAAAGCACAAAAAGCCGGCGATTGCCGGCTTTTTGTGCTCGAGACGGGAATCGAACCCGTACGGACATTGCTGCCCACAGGATTTTAAGTCCTGCGTGTCTACCTATTCCACCACTCGAGCGAAAGGGTTCGCAAAGTTATAAAAATTTTGCGAACCCGTATCAATCTCCCGGAAAACTACCAGACAGTCTCGGTATATACCCCGTCGCCGCTATATCTTATATGATAAGTCTCGTTATACTGATCTGTCATTATCAGATCCATTACAAATACACCGTCCTCATAACTGAGTTCCATGGAACCGTCCACGAAAGTGTTGCTGTCGTCATCGAAATAGCAGCTGAAAGTATTGGAAGAAAACGCAAACCCTGCAAAAGTATAGGAGCCTGACGGAGGAAGCGGGTGCGAGGCATCCTCGGGTGCAGGAGCTATAATGTTGATACAGAAGGCTACGCTGCCCGGCTCAGCATCTCCGTCGGAAGTGATGGGCCTGTCGGATATAACCGTAAAATAATTATAATCCGAAGTAAACAGATAGCATTCCCCGTAGAATTCCGTCAGATTGTACTCATGATCGTAGGAAGAACCGGGTTCCGCGGCATCCTGAGTAACAGTGACCTCGGCCGACACTACATTGTCCTCGGTGTCGGAGCCGCTGGGATAAACATAGGTAAGGGCAACTACAACAGACCTCGGCTCCTGCGTATCATTGGGAGCTGCGGTAAATGTGACTGTGCCGTCCTCCTCATTGAGCGTAAATTCCCCGATCCAGGACTCCTGCGGTTCATACGCGGCTGTAAGCTCTCCGCCCTCGACGGGATTGACTATGGAGTATGAGATGACAACAGGACCGCCCTCAGCACCGACCGAGCATGCAGGCCCGACACTTATCTGAGGGTCAGAACCGGGAGTGACAGGCTCGCCGCCGACATAGTTCTGGATGGCATTGAATGTGCAGACTATCTCCTTGCCGCCTCCGTAGGTGTACACCAGCCTCACCTCCGCATTGCGGACAATACCGGTCTCATTGACCTCAACGGGAAAACTGACCGTAGTCTCTGATGTGACAGTAAACTCTCCGAGCCATGACTCGGGCGATGTCACTTGAAGCAGACCGTCCTCCGCCGGATTCTTGATCACATACGCAAACGAGGACTGACCTCCCTCTGCGGGAAGCACAAGGTCTCCCTCGAATCCAAGCTCGAGCACGGGCTCGACGACGGGTCCCTCTTTTTCCTGACAGCCTGTCATCACAGCGGCCGCCAATGCCAAGACAAAAAACAACTTTTTCATAAATCAGTATATTAATGGGTTATCTGCGAACAAATTTAGGAAAAATCCGGAACAAATCCCAAAAGGTTCCGGAAAATCAACCGCGTTTACGATAACTGAACACTGCCCACCCGATGATGACCACAAAGAAGGCCAGCAGAGGATAGACATACTGAAGAATGTCGCGGAAAGTGCTGCCCTTGAGATAAATCATGCTCATAATCTGAGCGAAATATGTAAACGGGTCGAACATGGATATGACCCTGGCCCACTCCGGCATACTTGAGACAGGAGTGAATACTCCGCACATAAGAATGAAAACGATGATGATGAAGAATATCATGAACATCGCCTGCTGCATGTTATTGGAATAATTGGATATGATAAGGCCGAGACCCGAGATGCCGAATATGAACACCAGGGACAGACCGTATAGAAGCAGTACGCTGCCCTCGGGGCGCAGTCCGTAAAGCAGCCAGGCCACAAGCATGCCCACACTCAGGACGATAATGCCGATGACCCAGTAAGGTATGAGCTTTCCCACGATGAAAGTAATCTTCGGCACCGGAGTGACATTGATCTGTTCGATAGTTCCGGCCTCTTTCTCGCCCACGATGTTCATCGCAGGCAGGAAGCCGGTGATAAGGGCCATTATAAGCATGACAAGGGCTGGAATCATAGGCACTTTATAGTCCATCAGAGGATTGAACCAGTAATAAGAATCCACGCCTATGCCTCCGGCCGCAGTAACGGATACGGAACCGCTGTCAAGGTTCAGGTCCCGGGAGAAATCCAGCGCCACCATATCGAGATACGAAGTGCCGAGACTGGCCTTGGTACCGTTGACCGCATTGGCCTCTACAAGCAGCGAGGCGCTGCCCTCGGACAGAAGCCCGTCCTCAAAGCCGTACGGTACCTCGAGAATAATATCCGCATCCCCGAACTCCACCTGCTCCATGGCCTCATCGGAGCGCATGAATACTCCCGTGATATCGAAATACTCAGTCGAGGCTATCTTGTCGGTCAGGCGTCTGGAAAGATCCGATCGGTCGTTGTCCACCACGGCCACATTGAGATGCTTGATCTCCATAGTGGTGGCCCAAGGGAACACCAGCATGACGAGCGCGGGCAGGACAATGATGAGGAAGAGGATGAACGGATTCCTCCACAACTGCTTGAATTCCTTTTCTATGAGATATTTGATAATCATAGTCTGTCCTTGAACTTAATAACGCTGAGTCCTGTGAACAATGCCAGGAACCCACACAGAATCAGCACCGCGTCGAGGCAGTAGCGGATGCCGAGGCCCTGGATCATCATCACCTTAATAGAATCAATATACCATTTGGCCGGTACACAGTATGATATCCACTGCAGTACCTCCGGCATGCTCTCCACCGGAAACAGCATGCCAGACAACAGCATGGTCGGAAGCATCAGGACCATGCCGGATATGAGTATGGCCACCTCCTGCTTGGACACAAGCGTCGATATCAGGATACCTATGGACAGCGACACCAATATGAACAGCAGAGATACTAAGATCACCCACAGCAGACTTCCGGAAATAGGTACTTTTATGAGAAATACCGACAGGCACAGTACCAGCAGCAGAATAAACGCGGACACCACGAAATACGGTATCGCCTTGGCTAAAATCACCGAGAACGGCTTGACCGGAGACACAAGAAGTACCTCCATCGTTCCTCTCTCCTTCTCGCGGACGATGGACACAGAAGTCATCATCGCGCATACAAGCATGAGAATCATGCCCATCACTCCGGGGACGAAATTGAATGCGCTCTTCATCTGGGGATTGTACATCATACGGGTGACGGTGGATATCCGCGGCTGCATGTCCGCTGATCCGGTACCGCTGAGAGCGGCCTCCTGAGCCAGTTCCCGCTGATACGACGAGACAATACTGCTCACATAGAATACAGCCATAGACCCGACATTGGTATTGGAACCGTCCACTATGACCTGCAGACGGCCGTCTCCGTCATGCACGGCCCGATGATGGAAATTGTCCTCGAACACTATCGCTATATCGGCCGCATTGGACCGGAATGCCTCAAGAAGTCCCTCCTCACTGTCTAAAAATGCAGTTACCGTAAAATACTCGCTCGCATCTATCTGACTGACTATCCTCGTCGTCGCCGCGTCACGCGAAGGATCGAGTACCGCCACCTTGACATCCTTTATCTCAGTGGACAGAGCGAATCCGAACAGCACTATCATCACCACTGGCATCACGAGCAGTACCATCAGAGTCCTCGTATCCCTGAGAATGTGGTCAAACTCCTTGCCCACAAACGACATAAACCGTTTCAAATCCTTTATTCCGCTCATATGTCACTCCTCCCTCTGCGCCTTTCCGGCAAGTATCCTGAATACCTCGTCCATGTTCGCGGCACCGTAACACCGCTTCAGTTCCGACGGAGCGTCGAGAGCCTCTATCCTGCCGTCCACCATGATCGAGACCCTGTCGCAATACTCCGCCTCGTCCATATAATGCGTAGTGACAAACACTGTTATGCCTCTTTCGGCAGCATCGTATATCATCTCCCAGAAACCGCGGCGGGTGGCCGGATCCACACCTCCCGTCGGTTCATCAAGAAACACTATCTTGGGTTCATGGAAGATGGCTACCGAAAATGCCAGACGCTGTTTCCATCCCAAAGGCAGGGAACGGACCATCCTGTTCCGCTGCTCCTCGAGACCGAGTCTCTGCAGCAGCTCATCGGTCTTCCGGGCGATATCCTTGTCCTTCATACCGTATATCCCTCCGAAAAGCCGGATATTCTCCCATACCCTGAGGTCATCATACAG
Organism: Candidatus Coprenecus pullistercoris; assembly: GCA_019116965.1. Taxonomy (GTDB): domain Bacteria; phylum Bacteroidota; class Bacteroidia; order Bacteroidales; family UBA932; genus Coprenecus; species Coprenecus pullistercoris. The sequence continues at coordinate 2,508 of DXAT01000020.1, read as the reverse complement.
GGAAAACTTCTGACTCATATAGCCTATCACCTTCTTTATCCGCTTCACCTCACTGTTGTGCCGCAGGTCATAACCGGCCACTACCGCCCGGCCCTCGGTCGGACGGCTCAGACCGCACAGCATCTTCATGGCCGTGGTCTTGCCGGCACCGTTGGCTCCGAGAAACCCGAATATCTCCCCTTTCTTCACCGAGAACGAGATATGGTCCACCGCCGTGAACTTTCCGAACCGCTTGGTGAGTCCGTCCGTACGGATAACCTCCCCCTCCCGGAGAAAAGGCTCCTCTGGCCGGAGCATCAGCTCCCTGATATGCTGTATCGTCTGCTTACCTATGCTCATGACCGTTCCTCCAGCGTATCAAGATACATATAACAATCCTCCACGCATGGGCTTATCCGCTCTATGACGACATCCGTATGTCCCATTGCATAGAGTGCCGTGCCGAGAGCATCAGCATAAGCCTCTGTCGAGAGACCACGGTCCTCGAGCACCACATGATGCCTGTCTCCGAAAGCAAAGCAACTGAGCACATTCGGTATCCTGCGGATATCGCGGAGAAGCGAGGGCATGTGCTGCCCGCTGACTGCAAACAACGGAAGCGTGAACTTGGATATGATGCCTGAAGGCGTGTCGGTATCAAGAAAACGGCCCTTGCGTATCAAGGCTATCCTGTCGCAAAGCGTGGCCTCGTCCATATAGGGAGTGGAGACGATAATCGAAAGACCCTGGTCCCTGAGCCTTCCGAGCATGGTCCAGAACTCCTTGCGGGAGACAGGATCCACTCCTGTGGTGGGCTCGTCGAGAAAAAGCACTTCGGGCTTATGTATCAAGGCACAGGACAGAGCCAGCTTCTGTTTCATACCGCCTGACAGGGCTCCTGCCTTTCGTTTGCGGAACGGCTCGAGATGCGAGTAAATATCCTTGACCATGCCGTAATTCTCCTCGAAGGAGGTTCCGAACAGAGTAGCGAAGAAATGTATGTTCTCCTCCACGCTCAGGTCCTGGTACAGAGAGAAGCGGCCAGGCATGTAGCCGATGCGGGTACGGATATCACGGTAATTCCTGACCACATCCATACCGAGAACGCGCGCACTGCCTCCGTCAGGCAGGATAAGGGTCGTCAGAATACGGAACATGGAGGTCTTGCCGGCACCGTCAGGACCTATAACGCCGAATATCTCACCGGCACCCACACGGAACGACACGCCGCCGAGAGCTTCATTGGCACCGTAACGCTTTATAAGACCGTCTGCCTCCACATTGTACATATTGCCAGCGATTAAAATCTTACATCTCCGTACATTCCGATCTTCACATAGCCGTCATTGACAAACGAGACCTTTATGGCATAGACCAGATTGGCCCGCTCATCCCTCGTCTGAATAGTCTTCGGAGTAAACTCGGCCTGATCGGATATCCAGGACACCGTCCCTTCGTATTCCCTCACTCCCTTCTCCCCGGAATCCGCGAACACGCGCACTTTCTGACCGAGCTTTATACGCGTCAGCTGAGAAGCCGTAATATAGGCCCTCAGATTCATATCCGTCAGGTCCGCGACCTTGAAAAGAGGCTTTCCGGCCGCCGTAAGCTCTCCGGCCTCCGCATATTTGAGGAGCACCGTTCCGTCTATCGGAGAGACTATCCTGCAGCGTCTGAGCGACTCTTCCACCTGAGCTATCTGCGCACGGTACGAAGCCGCCTCAGCCTCGGCTATAGTGTTATTCTGGGCGATATCCGCCTCAGTAGCGGAGAGCTGGGTCTCCAGGAGGCTTATGGATGCGTTGATGTCATCAAGCTGCTTGGTATTGGCCGCGTCAGCCTCTATAAGCCTACGCACGCGTTCAGCCTCCCTGCGGTTGATTCCTATCTGCTCCCTGATATACGCCGTCTGGGTCTCCGCATCGCGTATGCGGCTCAGCGCGGCCTTCACCCCGGCCTCAAGCTGACGCTTCTGAAGAGAAAGCTGCACCGTATCCACCATACCGCATACAGCGCCGGCGCTTATCACACCGCCCTCATTCACTTCAAGAGAGACTATGCGTCCCGATGCCTCGGAGGAAACCATAACCTCAGTGGCCTCAAAAGTACCCGAGGCGTCATTGGTCCCGTCAGCGTCCTTGCAGGAGGCGACTGACATCAGGGCTGCGCCGGCCACTGCCGGCAGGATGTATATCCATCTGATCTTTTTCATGATATCCGTGTCGTTTCTATTTTCGTTTATTAGCTGTTCTTTATCGTCTTGAGACCGTACATAGCCTTCATCATCTCCACCTGGTGCATGATGAGCTGCCTGCGGGCCGCATTCTCCTTGTTTATCTCGGAAACGAGATCGGAGGCGTTCTTGGTGCCGTTCTCTACTCCGGCGGCTGTGGACTTACGGATATTCTCCCGCAGCTCCACTATCCTCTCGTCATCCTCCACTGTCTTGAAATAACGCCGTATCTCGGCCACCTGCTCCTGCACCTGAAGATTGGTGTTGAACAGGAAGGTCTCGCGCACCGTATTGAC
>DXAT01000019.1 GCA_019116965.1 Candidatus Coprenecus pullistercoris | reverse complement strand
TTGCCCTTCTCGGCGGTCAGGGGCGAGGAGTCGTTCTTCCTATCCCCGTTGGCGAAACGGTCGGGCATCAGCAGGTACACCACGTCGGAGGAACCGAAGCCCACCCTATCCCGTGACCCCTCGCGACGCTCACCTATGCTGTAGGCAAATGTCTCTGTCTTCCCGTCGGGGTAGTTAATGGTAAATGTGTACTCGCCGGGAGCCAGGTTATCGGCTATCTCCAGGTCCACGAAAAGATAGTTGGGACTCTCGGCATTGTGTACGGCCTTGACCGTAATCCCGTCCGATGCCACGGTCACACCCGCACCCGAAAGTCCGGGAGCGTGCAGCATCAGGGTCAGCGGAGTCTCCATCCCGGCCCACCAGCATGGCGGCTCCACGCGCAGTCCGTCCTGCGCACCGGCAGCAGAGGCAATCGAGGTAAGTCCCACCGCCGCCATCAAAGTTCTCAATACATTTTTCATAATCTTAGAAGACAAATTCATAGCCGTGAGCGGGCAGAGTGTAGCTCTCTCCGGCGATACCGCCTTCGGAAACAGTCACGGTCACTTCCTCGGCGGAGAAATTGAACACAGCGGCGAATCCGTCACTGCCGTCAGCGAGGCGGCGCTCGAAAGAGAATACTTTTTCCGGCTGGTCATTGGCAAGTATGACCATCGGGGCACCCTCGCGGGGAGCGTACATCGAGGGATGTGCGTCACGCATGGCTATCAGTTCCTGATAGAATGCGGTAAATCCTCCGCGGTCCTCCCAGACGATGGGATCGCGCATGAAGAACTCCAGCGAATTGTCGTTGCCTACCTCCTGACCGCTGTAGATCAGAGGCATGCCCGGCTCGACGAAAGTCAGGGCGGCGAACTGGCGGGCAGCGTCCCCCATCCTCTCGAACTCGGTACCGTTCCATGAGTTCTCGTCATGGTTGGAAGTGAAGTTCATCTCGATGCTCTCCACCGGCAGCCTGCCCTCGTGCTCCACACGGTAGGCGGCATACTCAGCGGCAGTGGCTTTGCCCTGGGCGAGCCTGTTCATAAACGCATGGTTGGACCAGCCGTAATAGGCGTCGAAAGCATCGGTCATCAGAGCGGGCTCCTCGGACTCGGCCAGCATGAAGAGGTCGGGACGGATACCGCGCAGCTCTGCCACGGCCTCATTCCAGAAGTCCACCGGCACCTCATGGGCCACATCACAGCGGAAACCGTCCACTCCGATCTCGGACACCCAGTAAATCATGGCGTCGAGCATGGCGGCCCGCATATCGGCATTGTCGTAATTCAGCTCGGCCACGTCAGTCCAGTCGAAGGGAGCCACAGGCGTACCCGTACTGTCGTCCATCACATACCAGTCCGGATGCTCCGCTATCCAGCCGTGGTCACGGGAAGTGTGGTTGGCCACCCAGTCCAGGATGACCTTGAAGCCCAGCTCGTGAGCCTTGTCCACCACGGACCGGAAATCCTCTATGGTACCGAACTCAGGATTGACCGCCTTGTAATCGCGGACAGAGTAATAACTGCCCAACTCGCCCTTGCGCTCCAACTCACCTATCGGATATATGGGCATGAACCAAAGTATGTCCACTCCGAGCTCCCTGAGCCGGGGAAGATGCTCCTCCACAGCCTTGAGAGTACCTTCCTGAGAATACTGGCGTACATTGACCTCATAGATTACGGCATCGGCAGTCCACTCAGGGTGGATGACATTGGTTACGGGAGAATTGGCTCCCTCATTGCCGGTACATCCTGCAAGCAGCAGCGCAAGCGCGGCGACAGTTATTGTGCTTAGAAATTTCATAACTTGTTATTATTTTGAATTGACTATACTGAATGATACAGGTGCGGTCTCAACCGCCACAGAAGGCGAGCCATCGTACCGCAGGCCGAAAGGCAGATCGAATGTACGCAGTACCGGTTCGGAAGACTTGTTCAGAACCACGAGCACATATGCTCCCATATAGACCCGCATGTAGGCCAGGTAATCCTTCTCTGCGGACAGCAAGTACCAGTCGCCGTAAAGCAGCGGCATACTGGAGGAGCGTTCCGCCGTAAGAGCCCGGACCGTATCGAATACACCGGCCTCGTGCCTGTTGCGCGGCTCGAACTGAGCCCAGCGGCGGTTGTCCGGATCATTGCCTCCGGGCTGTCCCCATTCGTCACCGGTATAGATGACAGGTATGCCGGGCAGGGTCATGTTCATGGCGTGCAGTATGGCCAGCTTGCGGTATGCCAAAGTATCGCTCACGCCTATCCCGCGCTTCCATCCGGCGGCCTTGTAGTCCTCGCCGGGAATCAGGTCGCCGCCCACTATGGACACATAACGGGCCCGATCATGGTTGCCGGAGATGATGCCCATCAGATTGTGATAGCCGTAGGTATGCAGGCTGGCGTCTATCGTCCCTGCCAGGTCCGCGAATGAGCCTTCGGGCGTGGATGTGGCCCAGATATAGGTATCGTAGATATTGAAGTCAAACTGACAGTCCAGCATACCGGTGCGGACATAGGACGAGATGAGCTCAGGCGAGCCGTAGGTCTCCCCTATCTGGAACACGCTGCGCTCCGGTACCCTCTCCAGCAGCTTGCGGGTCAGTTTGCGCCAGTACACCTCGGGGATATGCTTCGTGGCATCGTGACGGAATCCGTCCAGCTCGTATTCCTGCATCCAGTACACAGCGGAGTCGGTCATCGGCTCATTGACATCCTCCCTCTCCAGGTCTAAAGTCGGGATATGCTTGTCGAACCATGTGGTCAGACGGAACTCATCCCAGAGTTCCAGATTGGGCCTGCCGTCCGGGGTGAACTCTGGGGTCTTCCAGTCCGGATGGGCCTGCAGGAGCGGGCTCTCCACATGCAGGTGGTTGGCCACATAGTCCAGGATGATGTTCTTGTCATCACCGTGAACATCGGCTATCAGGCCGCGCAGTTCCTCCGGAGTACCGTAGCGCGGGTCCAGCCTGGTCATATACACCGGCCAGTAACCATGATAGCCGGTAAAGCGGGTATAGGGATCCTTGTTGAGGCCCCAGACGGTATAAGGGTTCTGCGTAATCGGAGATATCCACAGAGTATTGATTCCAAGGGTATCGAAATACCCCTCGCGCAGCTTCGTGTCTATGCCGGCCAGGTCGCCGCCGTAATAATCGGCCTTGGGAAGCACATCGGGACGGTTGGCCTTCCAGTCATTGGCGGTGTTGCCGTTGACGAAGCGGTCCACCATTATCTGATACATGATCCAGCCCTGGCGGTCAGTTCTCTCCAACTCCGAGGCCGACTCCATCACCCTTCCGTCACGCACGGGCACGAGTATATCGCTGCCGGCTCCGGCATCGTTGTACGAATACACGCGGATATACGAGCGTTCCATGCCGTCCGCATTGTCCGGTATACGGACCGTGAACTCTCCGTCCTTTCGGTACGACAGGAATTTATGGTCCAGCACCGTATTCTGCCACAGTACGACATAGCTTGCAGGGGAATTCTGCGCCCTGACCGTAAACTCCCGTCCTCCCGCCGAGATGCCGGCAGAGGCTATAGACGGTACGGCCGCCATACCGGGAGTCTTCTTTTTCAATACTATCACGCCTTTCTCATCTCCGGAAACGACCTCTGCCAAAGACACACTGCGGGATGACGGGCCCGCCACTATGAGGACAGTGTCCATGCCGTCCTCCGATACAGGCACTACAGAATAGTCACTACATGAAAGCGCGTCCACCCTTCCGATCATCGGGAAATAATCCCGCACTATAAGCAGAGTGGTGTCCCCGGAAATCAGACAGGGCATGGCCGGAGCCGATTCCTCGTTGAAAAACGGAGCCCTGTCCACCCTATAGGAGCATGACACCGCCGCAAGCAAGCCAAGCGACATCATGATTGCTGTTCTGAATATATCTCTCATATCATCTGTCCTTATAAATCAAATACTATAGAAGAATATCCGTCCATGGTCAGCCTCGGCTGTTCCCCGCTGCGGTCCATAAACACATCCCCCTGTACGGCAATGACTCCCGAGACCGCGTCATGCAGCAGAAAACTGATCTCTCCGGCTCCGAAATTATGCATTACCAGCGCACGTTCTCCCTCGTAATCCATGATCCACGCACAAAGCGACGGCAGGACGGCAAGGGTCTCATTGTAGATATCATGACGGACCATTCTGCCGTAAGCCAGCGCAGGCACGGCATTGCGGGCCAGGGCAAAATCCTTGTATACACGGAAGACCGATGCCGTATCTGCAGCCTGCTCCGCAACGGAAGCTGCGGGCAGGGGCACCTCGGACTTATCCGTATATGAAGCAAGTCTGGCGGTATGGCCGTCTCCCCAGTTCATCGGCAGCCGCACATACTCGTCCCCGTTGTCCTTGACTCCGGTATAACCGAGTTCCTCTCCATAGTAGATGTAAGGCTCGCCGCCGGCAGTAAGCAGCACCGCTCCTGCGAGCTTCATCTTGGCAGCCGATCCTCCGAGGTCGCTTCCGGCACGGTTCTCGTCGTGATTGGAGAGCTTGGTAGCCTCTATATAATCGGAGCGGTAGGATGCGTACTCCTGCTGATATGAAAGAATATCGCGGACAAATGTATTGCCAGTACCTCCGTTTATGGCCGCAGAAAGTCTCCACCAGAAGGAAAACTCGAAGGCAGCGGGCAGTCCGGCATAATACGGAGCCACCTCATTATGCTCCGAGAATACCTCGCCTACCATATAGAAAGGCTCCGTATCCGCGAAGCCCTCGCTCATCGCGTCATAGAACTTGCCGAGGAATATCGGATTCTCGTCAGAGGCGGCACTGTGGTAAATATGCTTCACCGCATCCAGACGCATCCCGTCGACACCGAAATCCGTCACCCACCGGCGTCCTATGCGCACCAGCTCCTGAAATGCGGGAGACTGCTCAGCCCTGTCCGCCGGACCATAATTGAGGTCGGCGAACCAGGAAGTCCACATATGCGAATGATAATACAGAGTACCCGGCATCAGGATATCCCTGACCGCATTGTTGTCCGTGGAGGTGAAAAGCGGGAACTCCACACCATATTCCATGACGGCCTCCGAGGCATTCTGAGCCCCGTACTTAGTACCCTGAGTCCAGTCATCCGTCCCCTCGGTACGGATCAGGAACCCCCAGGAGGAATCGAAATCCACCGAGAGGGAATATATTCCGCCTCCGTTGTCATAGAACTTCACATACATGGCCGGATCGCCGAGATACAGGTACTTGTCGCTGTCCGTATCCGGAGCCGTATTCTCAGGGTCCGCCGGTCCGTCCGAACGGGTCACTGTAAGCACTGGAGCGGAGGGATCCGACCAGTCCAGCACAAAGTCCATGACACCCACGGCCTGGTTTCCGGCCACGAACCACTGACCGGCGTCATACCCGGAAGCTCCCTCGGCAGCTATCATCGGAATATTGCCGGACTCTATGTCCCCGGCAGGATTCTCCGAAAAGATATAGAAATCCCTGTACGGGCTGTCCGCGCTCTCCTTTGCACTGAGAAACCATGGATGATCGCTGCTGCTGTGGTTGAGCACATAGTCGATATATACCCTGATATCCCTCTCATGAGCCGCCTCCACCAAGGCACGGAAGTCCTCGGAAGTTCCGTAATCCGGATTGACTGCGGCATAGTCCAGCACATCGTAGCCGTGATAGGATGCAGCCGGATGTATGGGCGACAGCCACAGGGCAGACACCCCGAGCGAGTCCAGATAATCCAGTTTGTCGATTATGCCCCGGATATCTCCTATGCCGTCTCCGTCCGAGTCTGCGAAAGAATAGACCAAAAGCTGATAGGTGATATCCGCATGCTTTGTACCGTCCCACTCTATGGGATCAGCGACAAGCCGGCCGGAGCTGCCCTGGCCATTATCCACGGATGACGGACCGTCCGGGCGGCATGAGAACAGTAATGCAAGCAGCAGAACAGTCCCCGATAGATGCAATAATTCTCTTTTCATGGATCACAGATGTTACAATAAGGGCGGGAACTGCCGAGCCCCGCCCTCAGAAAGATCATTTTACTCGACCGGGGTAGCTGTCAGAGTCTCATCAGCCACATTGTATACCAGATCGTACTGTCCGGGCTCGGGAACGATATTGGGACCTCCCTGGGCCAGGTTTATAGGAGTACCTGCTGCAAACGAAGCTCCGTCGGCCAGACCACGGTCAGGCACGGTCACCTGGCTATCGCTCCATCTTCCGCCCCAGCGGAGCTTGAACTCACCGTCAAGCTGCACTCCCGAAGCGGACCATGTACCGGCATCCACATCGTAAATCATCGGATAATCATGCGCCCAGCTGTCTCCTGCAACCGCACCTATAAGTCCCCAACCAAGCAGATATATCAGGTTGTTCTCCGCATCATACACCACGATTCTCTGCCCGCACTGACTCTCCGCCACACCTACATTCCGGGCGATGTTGTTGCCGTAACCGGCAGTCGAAGGTATTCCTGTACGCAGGGTATCACCTTCATTGACCGCTCCGGCCTGTGTGTTCCAGTCATTGTTGAAGCGGAGCTTGAACTGAGTGGTATCGGCAAACTCAAGCAGAGGGCTGACCCACACACCGCTTCCGGCAGGAAACTCGGTCATGTATATGTCGGTAGTCCAATTGCTCTCAGCAAAAGTACCGATTATTCCCCAGAGATTGTCCTGCAGACCGGGATCAGGATCAGGCTCGGGGTCCGGGTCAGGCTCACCGCCTCCGTCCACAGGCTGACCGTAATCGGCAGTACTGAGACTGTATGCAGGATTGTCCCAGTCATTGAGATCGAGGTAGAAACGGTATTGTCCCGGCTCAAGGGCTATATTGCCACCTCCAACATCTTCAGTATCTTTTATCTCACCTGCGCCGAGCCAAGTGCTGCCGTCGATGACGAACTTGAAGCCCTCAGCTGCGCCTGCCGCATCCACATCTATATCCACATAGAACTTGCCGTTAGAGCGGATCTGTTCCATAGGTGTGGCATCGGGAGCCCATCCGTTGAACGCACCTGCAACAGTCACAAGATCAAATCCCTTGATCATGTTGAGAGTCAGGGATGACTTCACGAAATGGAAATTGTAGTAGCGGTGCGAACTGTAGTTGGTGATGTTTCCGCTTCCACCGTCATTCCACAGGGTTATCGAAGGTGCCTCAGGCTCGGCGGAGGTAGCCTCACCGGAGCCCCAGTTGCCGTTCTCCCAGTTGGCCGCACCGGTAATCTTGAAGCTGTAATCCTCACATCCTGCTCCGAAGTCCACGACTCCCACATAGTTCTCATCATCTTCAAGATAACTGAACAGGAATGCGGTCTTGGTGTGATCCCATCCGCAGAACTGTCCGATCACATATACAGAAGGATATATCTTCTGGGCATTGTAGGGAGTCACGGGAACGGACACAGCATTGGAAACCAGGGATGACACCGTGCCGACAACGGATGACTCGCCCATCATACCGGCCTCGATTCTGAAATACACCGTTACAGGCTCATCAGGAGTACATTCAAGAGACATCAGAGCATTGTTCAGGGATGCGCAGCTGACGGTAAGGCCGGCCGTATCGGTCGCCACATTGCCGAGATTCTGCTTGTTGGCGAAAGATTCGTCGATATCGGCGTATGCGGTATAGCGTATGGCCGTGGCGACTCCGAAATCGGCCTTGGAGAATGTCAGCGTGGCGAAAGTCTCGCCGTCGACCAGCACGAAACCGGTATCGGGAGGAGTGATCTCATTGAGAAGCGGGGCCACTGCGTCTTCCGGCGTATAGACCACGATCTCCTTCTCTGCGCATGATACCGCCACGAAAGCGGATACCACGGCAGCTGACAATATGTTGAAAAACTTTTTCATATTCATATCCTGTTAAGTTCTGTCTGTTAATAACCGGGATTCTGTTCCAGTTTGCCGTTGGAGTTGATCTCATTGGCGGGGATGGGGAAGAGATTGAAGCGGTCATCCACGCTGTTGCCGGCATAGGAGCCTCCCTTCCAGTCCCAAAGATAATCATCGGTAGTGAAAAGACCGAATCTTATCAGGTCCTGACGGCGCGTGTTCTCCCAATACATCTCGCGAGCACGCTCGTCCAGGATATCGTCGAGAGTCACCTGGGAAAGAGGAGACAGACCGGCCCTCTCACGCACGGCGTTGAAGGCATCGATACCGTCCTGCTGTATGCTGCCGGCACGGAGCTCGGCCTCTGCCAGCATCAGGTATGCGTCAGCCGCTCTGAAGATGGGATAATCCGTATCGGGATAGCCTCCCTGTCCGTCGGCAGGCGAGCCGTCATGCTTGAGGTTGGTGAATTTCATCTGACACCATCCGCATGAGAAATCGGCGTTGTCCGTAATCTCGCGGCTATGAGGCTCCTCGCCGAATTCAGAACCGTCGGTAAAGAGGAATCTCCCGTCAAGGTCCTCATCGAAGAGGTCAAGGAACTGAGGCGTCACCACGAGACCTCCCCAGCCGTCATTGGTTCCCAAGGCTTCCTGCCAGGCGGGATTACCGGAGACAATAGAGCCCTTGATCACAAAGTTGGTGCTTCCGTATGTCTGGATATTCACGGCATCGCTCTGCACGGCGAAGATTATCTCACTGCTGAGATTGTTGTCGGCTGAAAAGTTCCAGTTATAAGGGACTCCGCTGATAGGATAGTCGCCGATAATGGTACGGCACTCCTCGGCGCACTCTGTCCATGCACTCACAGGAGTCCTGTTGCTGCCTCCGTAAAGAGGGTCGTCCGAGGCGGTGAACACCTCTGCGTTGAGATACAGCTTGGCGAGCAGCATGGTTGCGAACTCCTGACTGCACCGACCGTACTCCGTTCCGGCGGCTGGATGCAGGTCTTCCCTGAAACCGTTCTCACCGGCGATCTCGTCCACAAGCCACAGATACAGATCATAACGGGATATCTGATCCGGTCCTGTAGCTCCTACCGTATTGGCCTCGGTAGCGAAAGGCACATTGCCGAAAAGGTCCACGGCATGATAGTAGCTCAATGCTCTGAGAGCCCTCGCCTGAGCTATCATATAGTCCATCTCCTCGCCCTTGAACTCCTCGGGAGCGGCATTGGCACGGCGGATGAACTCATTGCACAGCCCTATCTGATAGTATATCCTGGAGAACATGGCTGTCACGAACACATCCGATGTAGTCCAGCCCAGACCGTGAAGGGACTTGATGGTCTGGTCATTCCATACACAGCTCGCCTCATCCGTAGTCAGGGTCTGAAGATGGAAGAGAGCACGCATGTACTGGCCGTAACCGCCGTCGATACCGCTGATGTCCGGATCCGAATCAGGACCCTCCGAGGCACTTACCGACAGACCGCCGTAGCACTTGGCCAGCAGCTGCTGATATGCCCCGACACTGTTGAGCACATCCTCAGGCAGCTGGATATCCGGATCGATGGGGGTCACATCGAGGTCATGGACGCACGACACGGAAAACATGGCAGCCACCGATACCATCACTGAAATCAATATTGTAGTATATCTTTTCATAATATCAGAGCACTTTAAGATTAGAAGTTGTATTTAAGTCCGAGGATGTAAGTGGTAGGACGCGGATACAGATTGTTGTCTATTCCGGAGAACACCTCGGGATCGATACCGGTATACTTCGTGAATGTCGCCACATTCTGTACCGTTCCGAAGAGAGTCAGACTGCCGCCCTTTCCGAGAGTGAACAGATAGCTGAGAGTGATGCGGTCAATCTTGAAGAACGAGCCGTCCTCTACCCAGTAGTCCGAAAGGTATGCGGACTCGTTGAAACCGAGAGACATGGCATTGGCCATGGAGTTGCGGACAAATGTATTGGTCCAGTAGTCGGACAACAGGGAAAGACGGGACGCATTGTTATTGTAGACCATATTGCCGAGATTGCCGTGCCCGGCTACGGACAGGGTCAGGTTCTTCCAGGAGACAGAGGTGTTGAAACCGATGGTCCACTTGGGAGCGGCCTGTCCGAGGCAGTAAAGGTCATCGGCGTCAATCACGCCGTCGCCGTTCTGGTCCACATAGGCCCCGGGGATGGGAGCTCCGCTCTCATCGTATATCTGCTCGTACACATAGAATGTATTGGCAGGATGGCCGACCATATGTCTCTGAATGGTATTTCCCACACCGCCGCTGATACCTCCGGTAGGCACACCCTTGTAATCAGGACCGTCGCTGGTGGTCAGCTTGGTTATACGGTTCTCGTTGTATGCGAAGTTGGCTCCGATGGTCCAGTTCCAGTTCTGAGTCTGGACGGGGATACCCGTAATTTCAAACTCTACTCCTTTGTTGACCAGCGAGCCGATATTGGCTGTCAGGTAGTTAGTAAGGTTGGAGCCGGCAGGCACAGGAGTATAGTTGAGAAGGTCAGTGGTCTCCCTATAATAGAAATCCACGGCACCGAACAGCCTGTCGTTGAAGAAACCGTAATCCACACCTATGTTGTATGTAGTAGTGGTCTCCCACTTCAGGTCGGCGTTGTATCCGTTGGGAGTGATAGGGATGATCATGTTGCCGTCGAACATATAGTAACTTCCTATGAGGTTGTACTGATATGTGGGCAGGGTCGGATAGTCACCCGCATTGAGATCTTGCTGCCCTGTCTGACCCCAGCTCAGACGGAGCTTGAGAGCGGACACGGCCTCGGAATTCTTCAGGAAACTCTCGCCCTTGATGTTCCAGCCGAGGGCCACGGAAGGGAAGAAGCCCCACTTGTTGTTGGAGAACCGCGAAGTACCGTCCCAACGGACCGTAGCCGTAATCATATAACGGTTGTCGTAGTCGTAGTTGGCACGGCCGAAGAACGATACGAGGAAATACTCGGTCATGTCATGGAACTCGGACAGAGACTCCTGACTTCCTGCCACAGGGTCCGGCTGGGTCATGGACATGCTGTTGCTCTCGGTATAGAAATGCTGCCATGAATAACCGGCCATGACTCCGAAACTGTGCTTGTTTATCTCCTTGGAGTAGTCGGCGTATGCCTCAAGGGTCATGTCGCGCTTGGTCTGGTCATAAGGATTGTAAAGACCGCGGCCGGCCTGTGTCTGATTGTGATAGGACTGCTCAGCGCCGTAGGGAACCGACACAGTTCCGCTGGAATGCGAGTAATCCATACCGAGATTGAGATTCAGTCTCAGATCCTCCAGACCGTGTATCCTGTAGTCAAACTGGGCGTTGCCTATGAAACGGGAAGCCTTGGAACGGTCATCGCGCTGATAGAGGGCGGCAAGAGGATTGATTGTTGACTGCGTGTTGGGAGCGAATGTACCGTCCTCCAGCACATTGCCCCACATCCGGTAGCCGTCCAGACCGTGCTCGCTGTATATCGGCTGGGTAGGGTCGTACTCCACGGCTGCGGAAATGGCTCCGGTATTGGCGAAACGGTTGTTCTGGAACATACCCTTGCCGTTGAGGGATATGGTCAGATGATCGTCGAAGAAAGTAGGCGTAAGGCTCAGTGACACCGTTCCCCTCTCCATGCTTGATGTCCTGAGGGTTCCCTTGTCATTGATATATCCTCCTGATACACGGTACGGCATATAGCCCGCATCTCCGAACTTGAAATTACCCTGCAGGCCCACATTGGCCTCATGGCTCATACCGAGCTGATATATGGCTTTTTGCCAGTCAGTATTGGCATCGCCGAGAGCAAGATAGGCAGGGTCATCGGTAGTAGCCACATCGGTTATGCCCCTGTACTCAGCCATGGCGGCCCTCATCTCGTCTCCCGTCATCACATCGAGGAAACGGGTATTCTGGGAGAGGGAGAAGGTATAGTCAGCGCTGACATGAGGCACCGCCGAATCGTATTTACTTCCTTTCTTCGTAGTAATGATGATTACACCGTTCGACGCGCGCGATCCGTAGATGGCGGTGGCGGAGGCATCCTTGAGCACTGTGAACGACTCGATATCGCTCGGGTTGATGGAAGAAAGCTGGTCAGCCACACCGCTGATTCCGGTATTGGTGATAGGCAGACCGTCGATTACGATAAGAGGGTCATTGACAGCCGAAAGGGACGAGCCTCCCCTGATTCGTATAGTGGCGGCCGAACCCGGAGCTCCGTCACCGTCAGTGATTACCACACCTGCGGATTTGCCCTTGAGCATCTCAGCGGGAGATGTCACCGAACCCTTGTTGAGCTGGTCGGCCCTTACAGTGGACACCGAACCGGTAAGGTCCTCTTTCCTGACCGTTCCGTATCCGATGACCACGACCTCATCCAGGACCTCGGCATCTTCCTCAAGCACGATGACGGACACCTGATCGGCCCGGACCGTTACTGTCTTGTAACCGATAAGCGATATTTCGATCATCGTGGAGGCAGACGGTACGGTCAGTGTAAAATAACCGTCGGGATCCGTCTCCGTACCATTGTAAGTCCCCTGTTCGAGGACCGCTGCTCCGACTACAGGGCCAAGCTTGTCCACCACCCTGCCCCTGACAGTATACCGGGCAAAGGCGCTTATCAGCGAAAGCGCTGTAATCGAGACTAATACAGATATCAATCTTTTCATACGTTAAATGTTTAATGATGGGTAATAATATATGGTTGTGCTATTGTCGTCCGCGATGCAGGGGCCTTAGCCGCACGGGATCATCCCTGTCCTCCACAAAGACTACGGACACTGCGGCTATAAGCAGACACAGTCCGGAAAATACCATGGCATATATGGTGTGTCCCATGTACACATGGCTGACCATCAGATCGCCCAGCAGTCCGTTGCAGACCTGGGGAACAGTGATGAAGAAATTGAAGATGCCCATGAACACTCCCGTCTTGTGAGGAGGCAGCGAGCCCGCGAGAATCGAATAGGGCATGGCGAGGATGCTTCCCCAGGCGATACCCACTCCCACCATGGAAATTATCAGCATACCGGGATTCCTGAACATAAGGAAAGAAGCAAAACCGAGAGCGCCCAAGAGCAGGGAAAGACAGTGAGTGGCTCTCCGGCCGATTTTACCGGCGATAACAGGCAGCAGAAACGCATACACGGCCGCCACACCGTTGTAGACCGCCTGCAGCACACCCACCCAGTCACCAGCATCACCGTAAGCCGCCGAATTGACATCCACCGTATTGTAGCAGTGCTCGGCCACGGCCGGAGTCATGTACACCCACATCGAAAAGAGGGCGAACCATGAGAAGAACTGCACTACGCCGAGCTGCACCATGGTCTTGGGCATGTGCCCGAAATCCCTGAATATCTCAAGCAGCCCGCCGTCCTTTTTCCTGTTCTCTCCCGGTTCGGGCGGATATTCGGATGTCGTGAACACGGTCCACAGAACGCAGAACAGAAGCATCGCAGCTCCTATATAGAAAGCTGTCTTTACGTTCGGTGCCACACCCCCGTCAACCGCAGGGGTATTGGACATGCCGAGCCAGTTGGTCAGTACATAAGGAAGGACAGCTCCCACAACGGCTCCTATGCCGATAAGAGTGGTCTGCACGGAAAACCCGAGCGTTCTCTGCGATGACGGCAGCTTATCCGCCACCAATGCCCTGAAAGGCTCCATGGCCACATTGATCGAGGCATCCATGATCATAAGTATGCCCGCGCCGATGAGCAGAGGGGACATGAGTCCGGCGAGGGACGGAGCATTGGGCATCAGGAAAAGCATCAGGGAGGCGAGAATGGCTCCCGTCAGAAAATACGGCCGCCTGCGGCCGAGACGCCCCCAAGTACGGTCACTGTAGTGGCCTATGATCGGCTGGACAATCATACCCGTAATAGGTGCGGCAAGCCAAAAATAGGACAGATGGCTCACATCGGCTCCGAATGACTGGAGGATTCTGCTCACATTGGCATTCTGCAGCGCCAGTCCGAACTGAATCCCGAGAAACCCGAAACTCATGTTGAGAATCTGCCGGAAACTGATTTCCCTCTTTTCCATAAAAGTCCGGTTTAAGTTGTTTGTAAAATTATTTTATATACTTCTCACATCCTATATATTTCCGACAGACTGTAGAAAAATCCGGATGGACCGTAACATTATTTTAACAAACCGGATTTTAATCGTACTTTTGCAGCAGCTATGAAGGTCCTGATCATAGAAGACGAGATACCGGCCAGGCAGATACTCATCAAGCTGATAGGCAAGTATTTCCCCGACTTCCAGATTGCGGGGACGCTCGACTCCGTCCATGCCGCCGGTAAATGGCTGGCGGACAACCCTTCTCCCGACCTGATATTCATGGATGTCGAGTTGTCCGACGGGAAATGCTTCGGACTGTTCGACAAAGCCGACATCACCTGTCCCGTGATTGTAACCACCGCATACGAGCAATACGCCCTCGATGCCTTCAAGGCCAAATGCATAGACTATCTCATGAAGCCGATAGAACCGGAAGCATTCAGGATGTCGGTGGAGAGATGCCTGCAACTTTTCCGCTCCGGGGAGTCTACCCCCTCTGTTGACATAAAACGCTATACAAAAGTCAGTTACAAACACCACTTTACCATCAGGATCGGCAGTCAGATCATCATATTGGATGTCAATGACATCGCATACTTCTACTCCAACGACAAATCCACATACATAGTCACCCGTGACGGCAGGGAGCATATGACCGACGAGCCGCTGGTATCGATAGAAAACGAGGTGGACCCGATCAGATTCTACAAACTGTCCAGAAAGTGCATCGTGAGCATGCAGTCAATCTACACCATATCCAAATATTTCAACTCCCGCCTGAAAGTCACCGTATCTCCCGGCAATATCGAACCGGTCATCGTTCCCAGGGAAAGAGTCCAGAGCTTCCTCGAATGGCTCGAAGGCGCATAGTCACCTGATTACCGGTATGCGGACCCTGAACTCAGAGCCTGTATTCTCCGCCTCTATGCCGCGCGAGAAAAGTATCTCGTACTGACGGCTTATATTCTTAAGGCCCATTCCACCCACATCTTCAGCGGTCTTCTTGGGATTGATATTGTTGACTACTTCGATATAGGCTCCGTCAGCCCTCACTTCTATCCTGAGGACATTCTCGGAGTTGACGATATTGTGCTTTACGGCATTCTCTATCATCATCTGCAGGGCACACGGGATAATCTTGGTCTCGCAATACTCCGCAGGGATATCTATGCTGACCTCGAAATTCTCTCCGAAACGCTCCCGCTGCAAGGCACAGTACTTCTCCACGAACTCTATCTCCTCCTCAAGCATCACCACTGTCTGCCGGTCTATCTTCAGAAAATAGCGGTAGACTCCAGCCAGCTTCGCAGCATACTCACTTGCCCTGTCGGCATCCTCGTTGATAAGATACTGCAGCACATTCAGACAGTTGAACAGGAAGTGCGGATTGGTCTCGCTCTTCAGAAGCTAGTACTGGTAATTGGCCTTGGCTCTCTTTTCGGCCTCGACCGCCACCGCCTTGCGGTTGGTCCAGCGGTAATACAGCACTAAGTCTATGGTCAGGATCACCACCGCGTTGAACACCAGGTTGCTCACATATGTGAAGAAGAACAGCCGGTCGAACAGTCCGGTCAGAGAGTGCTGCTGATGCTGCTGGTCCACCCTGACCATCAGCGATGTCACAAAGGCCATAACCATGATGGCCGCCACCTCGACAAGCGAACGGACTATGACCCTGCCTCCGTACGGAAATCTGCGGGTCAGGAAACGCACTATGAAGAAATCCGCGAACACCGCTCCGAGAGTAAGAGAGAAGTTGGCCAGTGTCTGGAACAGGAAATCGCCGAAATACAGGTCGAAACTCTCATAGAAAAGCGGCATCACCTGCTCTATGAGAACCCTGGAGAACAGCACGATGACGGCTATCACCAGCAAGTCCACCACCGAGACCTGGCTATTGGCGTCCTGTCTTCCTGACATGCCAGTTTCTCCTTATGAGCAGTATTATGATCTGACCGAGTATCCCGGTCGTGACCATCGTAACTATGACATTGATCCACACACCCCACGACGGGACCGTCTTCTCCAGCATCTCCGCGCCCTCCGTACCGATATAGAAACCGGCGAAGCAGGACAGGAAGGCAAGACCGAGGAACACATCGAAAGAAGCCTTGTAGAACCTTATAAGAGCATACACCATGCCTATGGTCAGACAGGTCAGGATAATTCCGTCACCCATCTTGGTGTCGTGCAGCAGAAGGCATACGACAGCGTGTGCCACCACGAAAATCAAAACTATGATATTGGACTTGAGGACATCGCCGCCCCTTCTGTCCGATAAAGAGAAAAACCGCTTCATAGCCTCAGATATTTCCGTAAAATTAGGGATTTTTCAATATTTTTGCAAAAATTAAGCATCATGGTCATTCATTTCTCCATCCATTTCCATACTGAGTGGGGGCAGAATCTCCACATCACCGGTTCCCTTCCCGAGCTGGGAGGAGGAGACCCGGCCAAGGCAGTTCCCATGAGCTATGACAGGGACGGCCTATGGAAAAAGGAAATACGCCTTACATCCCTTGAAGAGAGACTGATGTCCTACAAATACCTCGTCAAGTCCGATGACGGAGGGGCATTCTACGAAGTAGGACCGGAGCGCACTGTCGGGCTCAACAACGCATCGAAAGATCTGTTTTTCAATGATGAGTGGCAAGGCAACTCAGAGCCGGCCACTTTCCTGACAGCACCGTTCTCGGAGATCTTCTACTCTCATGAGCATAAGGAAAGCACCCAGATGCACATATACTCGAAAGAGCTCATCATAAGGGTCACGGCTCCCGCCGTAGAGCGCGACTCCGTCGTAGCCGTCTGCGGCGACTCTCCTATTCTCGGCGCCTGGGATCCGGCAAAAGCCCCGGAGATGACGCCCATACACGGTTCCAGATGGGTCATCCATCTGCCCGCGGACAAATTAGGGAGCCGGATCACATACAAATTCATCAAACGCAGTACGGCAGACGGGACTGTGACATGGGAGGACACATCCGACAGAGTAAGGGAACTTCCTCCGCTGAAGACACACCAGACCCTCTCGGTAGAGCATTCGGCTGCGGCCTTCCGCATAGGACGGCCTCGGTTCACCGGCACCGCCGTGCCGGTATTCGCCCTCAGAACATCCGGCAGTTGCGGGATAGGAGACTTCACGGATATCAAAACCCTTGGAGACTGGGCGGCGGCAACCGGACAGAGCATCATACAGATACTGCCGGTCAACGACACCACCTCCACCGGAACATGGACGGACTCCTACCCCTATGGCGGAATCTCCGTCATGGCACTGCATCCCATATACGCCAATATCACGGAGATCGGACCTCTTAAAAATCCGGGGCATAAATCCGCATATACCCGGGAACGCAGGAGCGTCGAGTCTCTTGCCACCGTCGACTACGAGAAAGTACTGGCGCTGAAGATAAAATACCTGCGCATACAGTTCGCGGACTACGGAAAGGACACATTCGCCGAGCCAAAGTTCCTGGCATTCTATCACAGGAACAAGGAATGGCTGCTGCCCTACTGCGCTTTCTGTACCCTCAGGGACCACTACGGCACGGCCGATTTCTCCAAATGGGGAGAATATTCCAGATACACCCCTGAGCTTGCCGCACGCCTTTTCTCCAAAGGCAACGCCTCTTATCAGGAGATGACATTCCACATCTTCGTCCAGTATCACCTGCACCGGCAACTGCTGGACGCCGCACAATATCTGCACGCCAAGGGTATTGCCCTCAAGGGTGACATCCCCATCGGCATCACCCGAAACAGCGCGGACGCATGGGCCTCTCCGGAACTGTTCAATATGAACTCCCAGGCCGGTGCTCCGCCGGACGCTTTCTCCGCCGAAGGACAGAACTGGGGATTCCCGACCTACAACTGGGACAAGATGGCCGAAACGCAGTACAGCTGGTGGAGAAAGCGCTTCACTAAGATGTCCGAATACTTCGATGCCTACCGCATAGACCATATACTGGGATTCTTCCGCATCTGGGAGATTCCGTCCCGGCAGGTCAAGGGTGTCATGGGACACTTCTCTCCCGCCCTGCCGATGAGCTATGAGGAGCTGCGTGACCGGGGATTCGATTTCGACTACGCCAGACACGCCACTCCATACATCAGATACCGCCAGCTGCGGGAGATGTTCGGAGACAAGACCGATACGGTCATGAGGGAATACCTTGACAGCAGTCAGTACGAGGTGTTCACCCTCAAGCCGGAGTTCAGCACCCAGCGGAAGATAGAAGATCATTTCGGTCCGGAACATGACGATATAAAGGACGGCCTCATGGCCCTCGTATCCGAAGTGCTGTTCATGGAAGACGAGCGGCAGCCCGGGAAATTCCACCCAAGAATATCCGCGCAGTTCACCTATTCCTACAGGGACCTGCCCGAGGGCCAGAAAGAAGTGTTCAACCGGATATACGACCATTTCTTCTACAAGAGACACAACGACCTCTGGCGCAAATCGGCTCTTCACAAGCTGCCCGAGCTGATTTCCGCGACTGACATGCTGACATGCGCAGAGGATCTCGGCATGATACCGGAATGCGTACCGGAAGTCCTCAGGGACCTGCGCATCCTCTCTCTCGAGATATTCCGGATGTCAAAAGACCCGTCCAGGACTTTCGCAGACCCGTCAGCATACCCTTATATGAGCGTATGCACAACAGGCACTCACGACACCAGCACACTCCGGGAATGGTGGGAAGAAGACAGGGGGTTGTCTGCCAGGTTCTGGCATGAGGTACTGCATGAGAACGGGGAACCGCCCTACTACTGCGAGCCCTGGTTATGTGAGAAGATTCTCAGGCTGCATACTTCCAGTCCCTCCATGCTGACCATACTGCCGCTGCAGGACTGGCTGTCAATAGACGGAAGCATACGGGCACAGAATCCGGCATCAGAGCGCATCAATGTACCGTCCGATCCAAAGCACTACTGGAGATACCGCATGCATGTCGCGATAGAAGACCTCTTGGCTGATAAAGAACTTACATACAACATAAGACACATCAATGGCAACCGTTAGACACATATCCGTACTCCTGCTGGCCGTGCTTCTTGCCGCATCATGCCGGAAAGACGCCGCCTCGGAAATCGAAGGGGACTATACGCTCCAGGCCCAGAGCGTTCAGATCAACGGAGTGATAATCAATCTTGGAGACTGGCCAGGAGCATCAGCAAGCATCATCCGCACAGGGGAAGGTACCGCCGATGTCACTGTGGACAGCCTGCTTTTAGGTCTGGACAGAATCACCGTGCCGTGCAGCGTATCCTCCGAAGACAGGAACATATACTCCTTCAGCGGACAGTGGTCCGGACAGGACCGGAACATAAGCCTTGACGGGACCGTAAGAAAAGGCAGCACCTTCCTCAGCATAGCGGACACCTGCATATCGGCAGTCACCGGAAGATGGAAGCCGGCCATCGGAGAAGACGGCCTTGCCGAAATCTCTATATCCTTCCACAATCCCGCCATCACTGTCGCCGATTCCACTCTCGACATGATCGGCACCATGGCCCGCATAGCCGTCACGCTCGCAGGAACTGAACTCGGATATATAGAGCTGAGCCCTACAGGTTATGTCAACATTGACTGGAACGGTCCTGTAAGCTCCGACATCGAGCCGCTGCTCAACGGAGTCATCCAGTACTATACCGTTCCCGACTCATCCGCACTGCATCTCTATCTGCGCCGGGCCATCGCCGACGGAGCGGGGCTGCCGGTATCTCCGGTCGACATCGCCATGAGCTGTTCCGTCTCCGGAGAGAGCCTCTCCCTGACCATTGACCAGGACGCCATCCGCCCCTGGACAGAAATGCTGTCATCATACATATCCGGACTGACCTACGATGACATCGCGTATTCCGGGCTGCCGTTTGCGGACGGCCTCACAGAGGATGACTTCAACCGGACCAAGTCTGCCGCAGTACTCGCCTCCGGCGTCCTGGCGATGCCGTCCACACACTGCGGACTGACCATCACGCTCAACCACACCGAATGAAACACAACAAATAAGGTATAACAGTCATGAGAAAGTTTATCGTTTTTTCAGCACTGTCAGCCGCGATACTGCTGACATCCTGCAAGACCGAATCCAACATGTCGGTCTACAACGGAGACTACACCGTAGACGGGAATACTTCCATCAATGTCAACGGGTACAGTGCCGACTTGTCCGATTACGAGAACGCCGAGATATCCATATCCATGGCGGACGGGCAGAACTGCGACATCATACTCCGTAACTTCATAACCGGACAGCCCGAGGTAATAATTCCCGGCATTCTCAGCGAGGATGCTTCAGGTGCCGGAATTTCTTTCAACGGCGACGGCAGCACGACTGACCGCACCGTAGCAGTGGAAGGCTCCGCCGCCGGAACTTCCATCTCATCCATCACGATTACCGAGCACATCACTGTAGACGGTATCCCCGGCGAATGGGCCATAGGCAGCGTCTCCGTGACATTCTACCATCCTGACCTCGAGACCATAGACTTCAGCGAAGCCGTTCCGGGACTGCAGATCAATGTCCAGGATCTCATCGCAGAGATCAACACCTCGATAGCCCGGACCTTAGAGGAGAGCGGACCTGCCTCACATCTATGGTTCACCGAGGACGGATACTTCAACGAACCCCCTCTGTGCAGCTACTACATCAGGCCCCAGGAAAGTACCATCAACATATTCCTGCGCAAATCCATCGTAACGGAACTGACCGACGAGCTCAAGAACAACCCGGACGCCATGAACCTGATATCCATGCTCGGATTCACATCACTGATAGAGAATCCCCAAAGCATGAACATCGCCCTGCAGTACCGTATAGAAAATAACGGCATCACCCTCATCGCATCACAGACCCTTTTAGACCCTTACGAGGAGATGCTCGCACAGCCGCTCAGCGTGATCAGGGCACTTCTTGACCAGTATATCACCTACGAGACGCTGGCCGGAGACCCGGACCTTGAAGGAATCATCACTCCGGAGAATTTCCCGGCATTCAAGCAAGTGCTTATGAATACCTATGACACCCTGACGGACGGCAGGGCCGAATACTCCATGACCCTGGGTCTCGTACCCTACTCTGCTGCCTTGTAGCATGGCCCTGAAGACAAAGACAGTATGGTACTGCACAGCCTGCGGTAACGAGACCTCCAAATGGATGGGCAGATGCCCCGCCTGCGGAGAATGGAATACCATCAAGGAGGCCCCCCGGGAGAGAACTTCATCCTCCCGGGACAGGTCTCTTGTAGGCCTCAGCAGTCCCCAGCCGATATCCCTCAAAGAGATACCCGTATCGGAGGACAGCCGGATACTGGTAGGCAACCGGGAAGTCGAGCGGGTGCTGGGAGGCGGCATTGTCCCCGGCTCCATGATACTCTTAGGAGGCGAGCCGGGCATCGGCAAGTCCACCTTAGCCCTGCAGATACCGCTCCGGTGCAAGGGTCTGCGCACCCTCTACGTCTCGGGCGAGGAATCCCCGCGCCAGATAAAGCTGAGGGCCATGAGGCTGCTCCGCAAGGAGGACGGGGAGATGGAGGACAACTGCACCGTACTGGGCGAGACTCTCGTGGACAACATCATCAAATATGCGCAGGAACTGACTCCTGACCTGCTCGTGGTGGACTCGATACAGACCATCTACACGGACAGCGTGGAGTCCGCCGCCAGCTCCGTCACCCAGATAAGGGAATGTGCCGCCCGGCTGCTGCGCCTGGCAAAGGAGAGCGGCATACCGGTGATACTCATCGGACACATCACCAAGGACGGAGCCATCGCCGGTCCGAAAGTGCTGGAGCACATAGTGGATGTCGTACTGCAGTTCGAGGGCGACATCCGTCACTCGCACCGCATCCTGCGCAGCATCAAGAACCGTTTCGGCTCGACCGACGAACTGGCCATCTTCGAGATGACCGGCTCGGGCCTCAGGGAAGTGGAGAATCCGTCCGAGATCCTGACGCCCATGCACGACAGCACGCTCAGCGGAGTGGCCGTAGGCAGCATCGTGGACGGCTCCAGGCCCTTCATGATAGAGATACAGGCTCTGGTGTCCTCCGCCGTCTACGGGATGCCGCAGAGATCGGCCACCGGTTACGATGTCCGCAGACTCAACATGCTGCTGGCCGTACTCGAGAAAAGAGCCGGCTTCAAGCTCTCGGCCAAGGACGTATTCCTCAATGTGGCCGGAGGCATGAGAGTGGGCGACACGGCCTGCGATCTGGCGGTAGTGGTGGCCATACTCTCCTCCAATTTCGATCTGGCTGTCAGCCAGGGCTTGTGTTTCGCCGCTGAGGTGGGACTGAGCGGGGAGATACGTCCCGTGGGCCGCATCGAGGCCCGCATAGCCGAAGCCGCACGCTTGGGTTACAAGGAGATATACATCTCGTCCTACAGCCTGTCGGATGACCTGCGCAACAAGCCGCACGGCATCCGGGTCATAGAGATAAAGGATATCGCGGAGCTTTGCCGCAGTCTGTTCAGGGAAAACCGATGATGAGAAAGTTCGCATTAATTTACGCCGTCCTTCTGCTGCTGACATGGTCAGCCCCGGCCCGGGAGGATCCGGCTATATCCGTTTCCTCCCGGGCAGCGGACATCGCCGCCTATGCGGAACAGGTCAGGCAGCAGTGGAAGATACCGGGCATGTCGCTGGCTGTCATTCATGGAGACTCCACAGTTCTGGTGCAGGGTTTCGGCGTAAAGGAAAAAGGCGGCGATGACCCTGTCACTCCGTCTACACTCTTCCACATAGGTTCCATGACCAAGGCATTTACCGCCACAGTCATAGCCTCCTTAGTGGACGAAGGGCTGCTGTCCTGGGACGACACCGTGAAGGACATCCTGCCCGATTTCGACTGGTACGACGACAGCGTGGAAAAGGCGATGCAGGTGCGCGACCTGCTCACCCATTCCACCGGACTGGTGGCCCAGGCCGGAACCTACATCGCCAATCTCGGATACAACCGGGACGACATCTACCGTATGTTCCGCTATATCGAACCGGTCTATCCGTTCCGGAAGAAGTTCGCCTACAACAACATCACCTTCATCATCGCGGCCCGCATCATAGAGACCGTCACAGGCAAGTCCTGGGAGGACAATGTCCGGGAAAGAATACTCATACCGCTCGGCATGAGCTCTTCCGTTCCCGGGGCCGACGGATACATAAACGCCGGACACAGGGCCTCCACCGCACATTATTTCGGATACTCCAAAAAATCCGGTTCCATCTACGTGACGCCCCTGTACGGAGAGGAGAGAGCCCTGCACTGGGTGGACGTCATAGGCCCGGCCGGAAGCATCAGCTCCACAGCCGAGGACATGGCCAAGTGGGTACGCTTTCATCTTGACAACGGGAAAGTAGCCAGGCTCATCACCCCGGACAGTTCGTGGCACTCCTCCTTCCCGGCCGACATCAACGCCCTCTACGCCTATTTCCCAGAAAACGGCTGCAGCGAGGCGGCGGAATTCCGGTTCTATCCATATCATGACACCGTCCGGCTCTTCTCCGGAGAGCAGATGGACTTCCTGCACACCGGGGCCGTCCATGTCAGGACCGACACCACTATGACCCGCGACTACGGCTACTGCTGGTATGTGGAGCACAACGACAGATACGATGTCATCTATCACACAGGAACCACATGGGGGTTCACCGGCGTATGCGGATTCGTACCCGAACTGGATCTGGGTATCGCCCTGCTGTGCAACTCCGAGGTGTCCGAATACGCCCGCCTCGGCCTGATGCGCTATATCATCGACCTCTATCTCCAGGACGGCATCATCCGGGACTGGAGCACGGAGGGACTGGAACAGTGGTTTGCCGACAGACAGAAACCCCGGCGCCGTGCCGTACCGTGCACAATAAAAAGAGACAGCCGGACTCCTGATCCGGCCAGACTGGTCGGACTCTACACCAAGCCAGAACCGTTCGGAAACGCAGAAGTCACTCTTAAAAACGGCCGGCTGTATCTGACCATAGGACGCTACGGCTGGACCCACAGACTGGACCACTACAGAGGCAATGAATACTGGCTGCGTTCCGACGGCCACACCTTCCCTGTCTACTTCCACAACTACAGCGAGGGGGACAGCGGCCCCGTGGATTTCGAGATAGATTTCAACTACAACGAGAACTTCGGCCCCTGGCTCCAACAGCCCCGGCCTTAATCATCACACCGGCCGGCTCATTACCGAAACCCGACAGGCGTTTCAGAAGCAGCGGTGCAAGCCTTAGGAAATCGCTACTGATTCACAGCGACTTACAAACCGCACTGCACATTTGGCCTGTTCCAAACCGGGTCAAATGTGCATCGTCCTGACGCAACACCCTAATATTCAGCAACTCTCTCATCACCACCGCACCACCACTTCAAAACCATCCGCCACGAGCCTAACACAATCCGTATCGGCAACTCCTCCGAGCATTCCGAGAGGACGATTACCCGGCCATTGCAAATGTGATGCCTTATTTTGAGACACCAAAATTCTTTCCAGAGAAAAGGTTTCCGGCAGTGAGTTACTCTCTCTGCTTCGGCTACTACCGCACTCAAGGTCTCGACTTCATCTACAACCAGCGGTAGCAGGTGATTTTGCCAAAAGCGTAAAAAAGTTTTGACCACTTTCGTAAAAACTTGATACAAGGCGGCTTCGGCTGCCTTTATTTTTTGTAGCTTTGCCTTATGTTTTATCTTTTAATATGTAAGGTATGGAAAATGTGAATGAACAAAAGAGCGAACAGACTCAGACTCCACAGACAGTACAGAGTGAACCGGACAACACCAATACCGGAGAGAAAAGGAAGGTCAGCAGGACCTGGGAGGCCGCCATGCGGTACAAAGGCAGTGTGATAGTTCTTGACCCTACACTGTATGAGCGATGAGATACTTAATTGACACAAACATCATCGTTTATATCATCAGTGACCCTGAATCTCTGGACAATGACGTAAAAGCGATAATAGCAGACCCCGACAACATACTTTATACAAGTGCCGAATCTGCAAAGGAGCTGGTCATCGCATACAGAAACAAAGGCTTACTGACAAAACGATGGAAAAAGGCCGAAGACATGCTGCATTCGATTGAGGATGAGTACGGCATATACATCCGACCTCTCAACCGCGAGCACATCTATACATACGCCGGGCTGAGGCTCAACACACAGCAGGACCACAAGGACCCGTCCGACCATGTCATCATCT
>DXAT01000018.1 GCA_019116965.1 Candidatus Coprenecus pullistercoris | reverse complement strand
TAAATAAATAAATAAATAAATAAATAAGAATTTCTGCGTATATTTGAGTGTCATTATAAAATAACACTACCATGAAAACGAACTGGCACATTATTTCCGTACTCACCAGAGCCTTACTTTCCACAGCTCTGCTTTATCCCTTATTTTACGGACTTGGTGAAACCACAGCCGCAGCCACAAGCAAGGTTACAGCGTTTGTGGACGAGAAGCAGGAACTGTCGGCCACCGTGTGGATTCTTGCCGGATGCGAGGAGTATGACCGGGGCGTATATCCGCCCTACTACCGCGACATCCAGAGATATTTTAGAAAATTTAAGTCCCATCCCGTCATGGACTTCATCCTCCAGATGCGGGACGCTCCGGATTCGGTCTATGTAGTCTCATATAATTCCGTCCCCTGCGCTGCGGAACTGCTTTATATCGAGGACGGGCACGTGAGGGTCAAGGAAGGCATCGACATAGCGGAGTACTTCCACACACAGGATCCAAGATGGACCGAGGAGAATTTCCTGAAGTACGCCGCCCTGCTGGACGATTTCTACATGAAGAGTGACTATCACCGTTTCTTCGAGAAGCACTCAAAACTGTACAGGGAGTATGCGGACTCGCTGCAGGCAGGAATGAGGCGGCTTATAGACCCGGACTGGTTTCAGGATGTCTACGGCGATCCTCTCCCGGACGTATCAGCCTGTGTCAGCCCGGCATACGCCTGGAACAACTACAGCGGCCCTGATACACTGACCCAGAGGCTGCTTGGCTATGAGAGGACGGGCTATTATCCCATTATAGGAGTCAGTTCAAAACCCGAGTACGCATCGAACATGTATATAAACGGAAACGTCATCATCCACGAGATATCCCACAGCTTCACCAATCCCATACTTGAGAATTACGAGAATGAGGAGCAGGAGGTCGGCAGGATCATCTGCCCGTATATGGAACAGGAACTCTACCGGGCCGGATACGACTGGCAGTGTCTGTATGGAGAGTTCTTCAACTCCCTGATGACAAACCTGTACCTCAAGGATGTATATCCGTCCCTGCTCGGCCGGTCAATAAGCGCGGACCAGAGCCACGGCTTCGTATGGATGAAAGAGGCGGTGGACTTTATGGACAGGTTCTCCGAAAACAGGGACAAATACCGCACCATAGACGACTTCATGCCGGAGTTCGTGGAGTACATGCGCTCCGTGGCCGCACGGATGGACTCCATCGCCAGGAGGCCTACAGTCAAGGAGATAATCCCCGCCGTAGGCTCAACCGTAAGCCCCGACCTCGAGGAGATACGCGTGATTTTCTCCGAGCCGGTTGAGACAGGTTTGTCAGGATACCGGCCTGACCCTGAACGGGAACGTATCTGGCCGAGCACACTTGCCAGATACAAGAGGATGGCCAGAAAGATAGGCCGGGACGGTGACTTTGACTACTACGAGAACGACACCACTTTCGTCTTCAAGATAGGAGTCCCGCTGGAATCCGGCAAAGAATACGGCGTTAAGCTCAGGGAAGACTTCATAGTCCGCCCTGACAACCAGTTCGTCCGCATGGGATACGGCACCATCGACATCTGGTTCAAAGTGGAGTAACCGCCTTATTTTCGGCGCACTCGCTGCGACCACTCCAAAATTTCCAAGAATCAACCCATTAATATTCCTTGTATTACTTCAGTTGCAGGCTCTTCCATTCTCCTACGGTGCCGGTCTCCGAGGAGAAGCTGACTCCGATACAGTGAACCGCGCGGCTGTCGGCAGCGTAAGGGCGGGCATAGCCTTTCGCCTCGATCTGGGCGAGGGCCTCGTCAGCTGTGCCGTCCAGCTTGAACTCGAAGATGTAGACGTACTTCGGGGTCTCTACGATGCAGTCCACGCGGCCCTGGCTCTGAGGCTTCTCCACTATGACGGCGTATACGTCTATCATGCGTAAGCCTGCATATAAGGTCGGTCTTGTCCACATAGGCATAACCGTCCTCGCGGATCTGTTCGAAACTCTGAACTCCTATCGGGTATTTCATCATAACGCGGTCCTCCATTGTTCGTTTGCAGTAATAAAAATAGGAATAATTACCGTAAATACAATCAGCAACCAGGCAGATTACAAGTTAACAGCAATGACTCTTCACGGACAGACAGAACCGCCGACAAAAGACAACGGACAGCATTTTATCTTAAATTTACGATAAAACACATACAATACAACCAGCGGATTAATAAATACAGAGAAGACAGTACAACACATTATTGATTATCTGCACAAATTCATCCACGCATATACTACTGATTTTAAATATTTTAAAAACTGTAACTAAAAAACAATTCGAATCCATATTCAAAAAAATCGCGCAATAAATAAATAAATAAGTAAACGTATATTTGTAGTTAGAATAAACGCCATAGCACCATGACTGCACAACGTTCCATATTATTTACAGCCTTACTTTTACTAACTGTCCTCGCATCCCTGCCCGCCCGCAGCCAGTCCGTATCACTCTACGGCGAGACTCTGAAAACTTCATGTCCGTTGAACTGCCGCGATGTCACCAGCAAGAAACCCATAGGCACCTACAGTTACACCGTCACCTACCGATACGAAGTAGACATGAACGCCTGGGACACGACCGGCAACTATATCCCCGACTACGACTTCATGCGCCTGGAGATCAGTCCCGACGGACTTTCCAGATACTACAGCACCACAGCCGACCGGCGCGACTCCATCATGTACAGGGCGAGGACTGATGCCAACCACCGCGGCGGAGTGGACCTCGACAGCTGGAAACCGAAGGAAAGATTCGCATTGTACGAGGACACTTACCTCAACTGGCCGGAGGCAGGGGAACTGACCGTCCGCACAGGCATGGTCAGAGAAGAATTCGAATACACTGAACCCGTTCCACAGATGACGTGGCAATTTCTGAACATCCCGCCCAGGACCGTCTGCGGCTATCAGTGCATGGCAGCCGGCACCACGTTCAGAGGACGGCAGTACACCGTGTGGTTCGCTCCCGAAATACCCATCAGCGCAGGTCCATGGAAATTCTCCGGTCTGCCCGGTCTCATCCTGGCCGTGGAGGAAAGCTCCGGTATATTCTCCTGGGAAGCCGTCGGCATCAGCTCCGATACCGGGGACATCCACCTGTTTGACCCGAAATACGACTGCATCACCAACCATGTCTCCTGCGGAGTTCCGCTCATGAAGATACGCCGCATCACCCGCAAACAGGCCCTTGACCTGGAGCGTCGCAGGTGGGCTGATCCCTTTGGCATGATTATCTCCGGCGGAGGTTCAGTACAGATGACAGTCATGCAAAATGGAGAGATAATCTCTGACGAGATGGTTACTGCCGCCAACCGCGAGAAGTACGCCCTTCCGGAAATCCCCGTCCTCGAGCTCGAATAATTATAAGTAGAAACAACTTTACAGAGAATTTCACTATGCGTTACTTGCTGTCACTAATACTGATGCTTAGTAGTCCATGTTTGCTGTCTGGACAAAGTACGGCAACAAGCCCCTATGCAGTTGCCCTCCAAAGAACCAATCCGATAAGCCGCGATGTGGTCTCGAAAAAGGTGATTGGACGATACGGGTATGCTGTAACCTATCGGTACTCCGTCTCTATGCCGTCTCCAGATACCGCCACTTCCTATTATCCGGATTATGACCTGATGCGTCTGGAGATAGGGAGCGGCCTGTCAAGATACTACAGTCTTGCTGCGGACCGGTGCGACTCGCTCATGTTCAAGGCCAGGCAGGAAGGAGCGGATGGCGTGAACAACAGCTCATGGATGGATGGCGGACGTATCGCAGTATATGAGGACTGCTATCAGAACTGGCCCGGGCAGGGGACCCTTACCGTCCGTATGGGCATTGTTGACACAGAATATGAGTACTCGGAGATGATGCCTGATTTCCAGTGGGCTTTCATTCCTGATACGTCTATGACCGTATTGGGCTATCAGTGTATGGCGGCCAGTACGGAGTTTAGAGGCAGGAGATACACCGTCTGGTTTGCCCCGGACATACCGATAAGTGCGGGCCCCTGGAAGTTCTGCGGTCTGCCGGGGCTGATAATGGCTGTGGAGGAGAGCACCGGCGTGTTCTCATGGGAGGCCGTAGGACTGGAGCGCAGGAGTGGGGATATCCATATTTTCGACCCCGGATATGACAGCTACGGCGAAGGTGTGCCGAAAATGAAGATACGCAGAATCAACCGCAGACAGGCTTTAGAACTTGAACGGAAAAGATGGGCTGACCCGTATGGGTTCAAACTGACATTAGGCATTGATCTGTCGGTAGGCCATTATGAGGGAGACGAGCTGGTAATAGAAAAAGTCACGGCGGCCAACCGCGAGAAGTTTGCCCTGCCAGAGGTACCCGCATTGGAACTGGAGTGATGAATATGGAAATGAATATAATGACTATGAAATTAAAAACTTTCGCAATACTCATCGCAGCCGCAGTGCTGGCCTGCATCAGCGTTGCAGAGACCTTCGCGCTGCCATTACAGGCTCAAAGGGACACTGTACGGCAGTCATTGGTCCATGCCGTCGTGACAGGGCGCGTGACGGACTCCGGCACCGGCGAGCCTGTCCCGGGGGCGAATGTGATGCTGCAGACCGCTGACGGCAGGGCACTTTACGGCTTCACGACCACGGACAGTGACGGCCGGTACCGTTTCGAGTACAGCCTCAGGGCCGATTCCGTCAGGGTGATGATTACTGGGTTCAATATCCGCAAGGCCTGGAGGAACGTCCCGCTGGTCGCCTCCGTCACAGCCGACTTCCAGGCCGAATATGAGAGACTTCAGCTCAACGAGGTGACCGTTACCGCCGAACCGATAAGGCGCCGCGGCGACACCCTCAGCTACCTTGTCGACTCCTACATCGACACCCTCACCGACAGGGCCATCGGGGACGTGCTCCGCAAGATGCCCGGAATCGATGTCTCCGAATCCGGACAGATAAGGTACAACAACCGCCCCATCAACAAGTTCTACATCGAGGGACTGGACCTCATGGGAGGACGCTACGGTGTAGCCGTCAACAACGTCCGGGCCCGCGACATCTCCCGCGTGGAAGTCCTCGAGAACCACCAGCCCATCAAGGCCCTCAAGGATGTGGAGTTCTCCCCCGACGCTGCCATCAACCTGCGCCTGAAGGACGGCGCGAAAGGAAGCCTCATCGCCACCCTCTCCCTCGGAGGCGGCTACAAGCCCTGGATGTGGAACGGAGAGCTGGCTCTGATGCTCTTCACCGGCAACTACCAGATGATGACCACCGTCAAGTCCAACAACTCAGGGGACGACGTCACCACCGAACTCACCTCATTCTACGACGCATTCGCCAAGGAATACTCACAGCTGGGAATACACACCCCCGCAACCCCGGACACCGACCGCGAGCGGTATATGGACAACCTCACCCATGCCGTCTCCATCAACAACATAGTCCGCCTCGGCGACAGTACGGACAACGACAACACCCTCAACATCAACGCCATCTACCTCCACGACCGCCAGCGGTACAACTCCTCGTCCCTGACCACCTACTATCTCCCGGACGGACAGCCGCCCCTGGAGATAGACGAGACCACCTCCGCTACCGAGCTTTCGGACGGGGCGGAATTCAAGCTGCGTTACAATCTCAACAACGAGAAGATATACCTCAACGAGCAGATAGCCTTCGGAGCCGAATGGAACCGCAACAGCGGCAGCGTCCTCAGTGACGGCACCCCGGTGGAGCAGGCCATGACAGTCAATCCCCAGCTCCGTCTCCAGAACGACCTGCGCTTCGTCAAGGTCCTGGACAATGACATCCGCCTGAGTTTCAACTCCCGCATCTTCGCCTCTTCCCTTCCCTCAACGCTCCGGATCACTCCTCTGCTCTACCCGGAAATCTTCGGCTATGACCAGAACGCACAGGATGCCGTCCAGCTCATGGACAGCCGCAAGATCAACACCGTCAACACAGTATTCCTCAGAAAGGAATTCCACGGAGGCTTCGGAATCAACTTCGCCGCCGGAGCCGACGCCGACTTCCAGGGCATGACCAGCTCCCTGGCACCTTCCGGCACCGACACGGCGCCCGACTCACTGAGCAACGACATGGACTACCGCAGCCTCGCCGCCAGGGCCAGCATCGGCCTGAGCTACCGCTACCGTTCATTCCACATAGGTGCAGGAGCCGCATTGAGCTACAACGACATCTTCATCCGGGACAATATCCGGAACAGCAGCCGCAGCCTCGGCAAGTTCTTCGTCAACCCCAACATCAGCATGGACGTGGAGATTACTCCGAACCTCAAGTTCCTTGCCTCCGGTGCCGTCATCAACACACTCGGAGCTCCCTCCAGCATCTACAGCGGCTACATCATGACCGACTACCGCGTCATCGGCAGCCGCGACGGAGACATCGCCCGGGGCCTTTACCAGAGGTACAATGCCGAACTCCGCTACGCCGATGCCCTGCTCTCCCTCTTCGGTTCCGTCCAGGCCTCCTACACCCGCAGCCGCTCCAACCTCATGTACGGCACCGAGTACATCGGTTCCCTCAGCCGCATACAGACCTACAGCATCGACAACGTCTCGCAGGGATGGAGCATCGACGGAAAGATAGAGAAACGCTTCGACGCCATATCCACCACCATAGGCATTCCGGTAGGATTCACCCGCAACTGGATGGATGTCCTGCGTCAGGGCGAGATCATGCCCGTGTCCACATGGAGCCTGCCCGTAGGCCTGGAGCTTTCCTCCCGCCTGGCTCCTACGATATTCCTCGAATACTACATCCGCTATGTACGCAGCGCCAGCGAGATACTCCACACCGGCCCTGAAGCCGCAGAAACCACCGAAGTCCTCACCCCCATCAACGCCCTCCACCAGCGCCTCCGGCTCAGCACCACCTTCTTCAAGCGTCTCAGCGCCAGCATCACCGGAGAGCACTACCTCAACGACGCCATCTCCGGAGGCAGCCGCAACATATTCTTCCTCGACACCTCCATATCGTACAAAGCCCGGAAATTCGAATACATCCTCGAGGGCCGCAACCTCCTCGGCACCGGCACCTACAACCAGCGCACATACAGCGACATCACCAACTTCCAGTACCTCTACAGGCTCCGTCCGCTGTCTGTGATGTTCAAGATACGGTTCAGTTTAGGCTGACAGAACAAAAGTTTTATATTATTTCCTTATTCCACAACATTCTGAAAAAGTCCGTGACGTACAACAGTTCCACATCACCGGACATCCTCGACATCCGGTCAAGCGAAACAATGATCTTACGGGACTGCGGATGCTCCTCAGAAAAGGCACTCAGTCCCTTCTTGTGCTTCGTCTTCACCTCCTCCACGGACTTTATCTCGATGGCCACACGCGCATCACCTATGACCGCATCCACCTCCATCCCGGCATAAGTCCTCCAGTATGACAGTTTCTCACGGGAGCCGCTATAACCCAGATAAGCAATTATTTCCTGAATCACCAGATGCTCGAATGCATGACCGAACTCGTCCGTACCCCTTTTAAGAGACGAACGCCCTGTCAGATAATTCGCAACCCCCACATCAAAGTAATAGAACCGAGGGGACTGCACTAATTTCCGCTGCACCACCTTGGTATAAGCCGGAATCTCGTACCCAATGAGTGTGTCGTACAATATCTGGAAATAGGATGCGACTGTCTTGGCACTCACTCCGCAATCGGAAGCAATATTCTCATAATTCAGGATTTCTCCATCCGATACCGCCGCCACCTCTAAAAAACGCTCAAACGCCGACACATCCCGGACCAATGCCTCTTCCCTTATCTCTTCCCTGAGATACACGTCAACATAGGCCTGAAGCCGTCTCCACGCATTCTCAACGATGTAGTGCCGCGGGATCATCCCGTTCTGTACAGCACGCATCACATCAAAATCAGGAATCTCGGCACTGACAAGCGGATACAGTATCATTGGCACGGCCCTTCCGCCTAAGGTATTGGACGACTGCTTCTTCAATTTTCTAGAACTAGATCCGCACAGAATAAATCTCAATCCGCAGTTGGTCATCAGCCAGTGGACCTCATCCAGGAGGTCAGGAACTTTCTGAATCTCATCCACAATGACTAGTGTCCCCTCCGGCTTATTCTGCAGGACTTCCCGGAAAAGTTCCGGACGGCTCTGAAACCGCCTGCGCACATCTGTCTGCAGCAAGTCATAATACACTGCCCCGCAGAACCGTTCCTTCAACAAGGTAGATTTCCCGGTCTGACGGGCTCCAAGCAGGAAGTTGCCGTCATCCAACTGCTTTTCTATATCTAATAACCGAGCATACATAATTCTAAAATATCAGAAGTATCACTTCGGATTTTCATAAAAAATCCGAAGTCGTGCAAATATAGGAATTTTCTTTGAACCTCCAAAGAACTTTGACTAACGCAGACCGTCTGCCCTTACAACATTTATTGAAAATTTCGAATAAAATTCCCCGCAGCGCAATAAGCCGTCATACGACAGCTTTTGAGAGGAAGATTTTTAACGTAATTTTATTTAAAGTTTTATTTACTAAAAAAAATCGTTATATTTGTGACATGACGAAAGCCCCCACACCCCTCGCGATACTGCTGCCGCTGATTCTGCTTTCCACGGCCGCATTTTCTTTGGGCGCCCAGACACCCTACATGGACGCCATGTACATCGATGTCCGTTGGGACAGGACCGATACTCTCGGTGAAGCCACGATGCGCCTGGAATATCGGATGCGCTTTCCCTCCGAGACCGGTCCGGACAGCCAGGTCAACACCTATGAGCTGCATCTCAGTCCTGAAGGCATCACCGTCGTCCACAAGACCATGATGCACGGTCCGGCACTCCGTACTCTCCGCCGCCAGCGGCTTCTCCACCGACTACCTCCTCCGGCCCAGGAGCTATTTACTCAAGATGTTCGTAACTTTCTGATTTAAAATCCGCTCATGACACAAGACACCAATCCTGCACCCACAGCATTATTGACAGCATCCATAGTCACAATCCTGCTGACCGCAGGCTGCGCCGGCAATAGTACGGCTTCCACCCATGAAAGCAACTTCTTCCTGACCGATGAGGGCCGGATTCACGTGAAAACGCAGGTCGACACTCTCACCCTCACCCTGATCTTCGACAGCGGAGGCGCAGGGGAAATGACCCTTGAGACCGCCTGCGCGCAACTGCTGAACGCCGTAGCTACCGAAGGGCTGCACCGGAAAAACCGGATAGACTCCGCATCCATCGGCGGGCAGAACACAGGCAACACCTACGCCTGGTGCCTCTCTCCCAATAGCGACCAGGACATTTTCCCCGGCAGCGACGGCATAATCTGTCCGCAATACGCCATAGACCGGAGAATCTGGGAAATCAATATGACACACCGCTACATCCGCATCCACGACAAGGACACAGTTCCGCCTGGGGCCGCAATCTTTCCGATGAGAATAGAATCCGGGAGGTATCTTTACGCAAAGTTTCCCGTTACGGTTATCAGAGGCCGCGACACATTGAAAACAGACAGGGAAATCCTCATAGACTACGGCAGCACCAGCGCCCTGTGGTTCGAGCACAGCCCCCTGCACAGCGACCCGGCAGTCATGGAGTTCTTCACCTCCAGTCCGCAGCCACAGGCGGTTGAAAAGGAATGGTGCAAGGAATTTACGCTCATGGCCGACAAAATCATACTGCCTGATGGCATGGGTACCCTCACCTCATCCACCGACAACCTGAAAATCAGCCTGACTGTCCTCAATGAAGAATATTACCATGAGGAAAGCGTTCTAAAATACCCGGCTGCCATTATGGGCATCGGCATCCTACGGCACTGGAATGTCATGCTGGACCTGAGGAATAAAAGGTTCATACTTTTCCCAGGTGCCCGGGCAACGGTAAATACTGCAGCTCCCTCTTCCACATAAAGAACTGACAAACAGATATTTGCCAACACAACGAGTTCTTTTCGCGCACCACGGAACGTCCGAAAAGAACTCGTCAAAATCATATCCATCTGAATATAACCATCTTACAAATCCAGCCTGTTCCCCTACTTACCATTACACTCCATATACTGTAAATCATTCAGTAGAAATAGAGTCCACCGGATTGAGCAGGGCCGACTGGCTGGAACTGCTGATGAAACTTCCGTCCTTGGCGTACCTGTAGACCATATAGGACGACACGATGTAGTAAGCGTTCTCCGACTCGCACACATCCTCTATCACGCCCAGGATGGGAGCCCCCTCGGAAGCGTCGAGCCTCACGACCGACACATCCTCGATCAGGGCATCTGAAGACACCTGCACGGCCTCATTCATAGCAGACTTATCGAAAACGGAGAATTCCGGCATCCCGGTCCTGGCCACACACGAGGCCAGCAGCACGACTGCAACAGCCACTAGGGCACAATGTATTTTGCTCATAGCTCTATATATAAATTTGCATACAAATTTAAAAAATATATTAACCAACGACAATTTTTATAAATTTGCATACAACCTTTAACATCACTATTATGATGGATTTATTTTTAATCGTAATGGCCGTTGTAAACGCCCTGCTTCTACTCGCATTTTATCGTATACTTCATGTAAATCCGGAAGTAAAGAATAAAATGTTCTATTTCCAGTTCAATGACGGTCTGGATTTCATCAACTACCTGGCGAAAGACTTTCTGTTCTTCATGATACTGGCCCACCTGATGCTGTTCTGCGGCCTCGAGGAGTGCTTAACGCTCTGGATTGCCGGCGGTCTCCACATCGTGGCCGACATCCTGATCATAACACTGAGATACCTGAGACACCGCCAACCGAATGCTTAATTCAATACTTCCCATGAAACGATTTCTCTGTATACTATTGAGTTTCATCACACTTTCAGCCACTGCCGGTGCACAGCGCAGCAGGCTCCTCGGTTCGTGGAACGGCAAGCTCAATCTCGGGGGCAGCAGTCTCACGCTGGTATTCCATTTTACAACCGATTCACTGGAAAAGGAGCAGTACTTCTTCTTAGACAGCCCGGACCAAGGAGCCGAGGGCATACCGGGGGAAATCGTGCTGCTGGACAATGACTCCGTATCGGTGACAATACCGATGCTCGGGGCGGCCTACCAGGGGAGGCTGGTACTGCATGAAGTGCCTCAGGGCAGCAGACCGTCAGGGGAAATCCAAGGGGTCTTCACCCAGA
>DXAT01000001.1 GCA_019116965.1 Candidatus Coprenecus pullistercoris | reverse complement strand
CGGACATGTACATTGCTTTCAGCAGCTACTACAACGAGAGCGCACTCAGGACAATAATAGACAATGCATACATGAGGTCAGGGACTAAAGCGGGAATATCCGCAAGAGCAGAGCTGAACGGCAGCACTCTTGTAGTACTGGCTTCGGTAAAGGCCGCCGAAACATCCGAATTCCGCATCGGAGCATGGCTGCTTGAGGACGGGATCGAAGGCAGACAAAGCAATTACTACCCCGATTCCTGGACCGATGATTTCGACACACACGACAATTGCATCCGTATCGCTGACAGCCGTGTCTCCAACTCCAACTTCACCGGACACTCTCTCGGCACGGTCAAGGCCGGTCAGACCGCAGAATACGCATTCGTCATGACCGTCGATGAGAAGTGGAATGCAGAGAACTGTCATCTAGTGCTGTTCGTAACAACTCGGGAAGAGGAAGAAAAGTATTCTCAGTAAACAACGCCATATCCTGCAGCATCAACGGAGAGACCGCGTACAGCTACACGGATTAAAAGGCATCAGCCGCCAAGGGAGGAAGTGATATCGGCCAGCTCGGCGGTAATGGCCTGCTGGCGGCGCTTGTTGTATTCGAGCGAAAGGTCATCAATAAGTTCCTGCGCATTGTCAGTAGCCGTCTGCATGGCTATCATGCGGGCGGCATTTTCCGCCGTAATACTGTCCAGCAGCACACGGTACAGCCGTATACGGGTAGCCGAGGGCAACAGGTCTGCAAGCAACGCATCCGAGTCCGGCTCAAGGATATAGTCACGCACCGCCTCACGGCCTACATTATCCACGCTGACCTCAATGAACGGCAGCAGCTGGTCAGTTGTCGGAATCTGATGCCCCATGGAGCGGAAATGATTGTACACCATGCAGACCCTGTCATTGCGGCAGGCCACATAATCCTCCATCAGCTGCGTCGCCAGCGGAGCTATACCGTCAAACGAATATTTCCCGACCAGATGCCTGTAGTCCGGACACACCTTCATAGCCGGAGCAAAACGGGCCATGAAAGCAGGCCGGGTCACTGCCTGGACCATTTTCTCTCCTATAGGATAAACCGTTATCTCACTGAATCCTTCAGAGCGCAGGGATGACAGAGCCGACACCAGCTGACGCACCGCATTGGCATTGAATCCACCGCACAGTGAGCTGTCCGATGCGAAAGCAATGACAACGGCCCTTCGCAATTCCTTATGAGGAAGATACAGCGGCGATGCGGTGACAACATCAGGATCGCTGCACAGAGCCGCTACCGTGTCAGTAAATCGGTGTTCATATCGTGCAAGCGCCTCCATGGAAGCCTGGACACGATGAAGCTTGGCCGAGGAGACCATCTTCATGGCGGATGTGATCTTCAGCGTACTCTGCACGGAATTTATACGCCCTTTCAGCTCTTTAAGCGCAGCCATCGTCCTAAGCCTTTAATGTGGCGGCCACTTCAGCAGCGGCTGTCTCTATCTTCCTGCATGTAGCGTCTTCGAGTCTTCCGGCAGCCAGTTCCTCAAAGACTCCGGTCGGTTTCAGGGACTCTATCAGAAGCCTCTCGAAATCGGCCACATGCTCCATCGGCACATCCTTCAGAAGTCCGTGCGTACCGCAATATAGCACCGCTATCTGCTGACCCACAGGCATCGGGCTGTACTGAGGCTGAACAAGCAGCCTGGTATTCTTACGGCCCCTGTCTATAACGGAAGCCGTCACAGGATCCATATCGCTGCTGAACTTTGAGAACGACTCCAGTTCCCGGTACTGGGCCTGGTCTATCTTCAAGGTTCCGGCCACTTTCTTCATGGCTTTGACCTGAGCATTGCCGCCGACACGGGACACTGATATACCGACATCTATCGCCGGCAGATTTCCCTCATTGAAGAGGTCGGTGTCGAGGAATATCTGACCGTCCGTAATCGATATCACATTGGTCGGTATATAGGCCGACACATCGCCTGCCTGAGTCTCTATGATAGGCAGCGCCGTCAACGAACCGCCACCGCGCACCTTGTCTTTCAACGAAGCCGGCAGGTCGTTCATCTCCCTTGCCACCTCTTCCTGAGCGATAATCTTCGCGGCTCTTTCCAACAGACGGGAATGCAGATAGAATATATCTCCCGGATAAGCCTCTCGGCCTGATGGACGGCGGAGAATCAAGGACACCTCACGATAGGCCACGGCCTGCTTGGACAGATCGTCGTACACCACTAAGGCATGCCGTCCCGTATCACGGAAAAACTCTCCGATAGCTGCTCCGGCGAACGGTGCGAAATACTGTACCGCAGCCGGGTCCGATGCGGTAGCCGCCACGACCACAGTATAGTCCATCGCTCCGTAACGGTGCAGCACCTCCACGAGATTAGCCACGGTAGACGCCTTCTGGCCCACAGCCACATAGATGCAGTAAACAGGATCTCCGGCCTCATAATTGGCCCTTTGATTGATAATGGTATCCACCGCTATGGCAGTCTTCCCCGTCTGACGGTCCCCGATGATAAGTTCCCTCTGTCCGCGTCCGATAGGAATCATGGCGTCGATGGCCTTGATACCGGTCTGCAGCGGCTGATTGACAGGCTGACGGAATATGACACCCGGAGCCTTGCGGTCCAAGGGCATCTCCACCCTTTCACCTACAATCTTCCCACCGCCATCAATCGGCTCGCCGAGAGGATTGATCACACGGCCCAGGAGGCCTTCGCCTGCCTTTATGAATGCCGTATGACCGGTCCTGCGGACCATATCTCCCTCCTTAATCTGGTCTGTGGGGCCGAGCAGCACCGCTCCTACATTGTCCTCCTCAAGGTTCATCACCACAGCCTTCATTCCGTTGTCAAACAAAAGAAGTTCGCTGGCCTCGGCGTTGCGCAGTCCGAAGATACGCACCACGCCGTCGCTGACCTGAAGCACGGTTCCCACCTCTGCGTACTTGGCCTCTAAATTTATACCCTGAAGTTCGGCCAAAAGAGCACTGGACACTTCCGAGGGCTTTACCTTATCTGTATTCTCACTCATATTCTGTCATTTATCATTTTTATATTTTCCTCGCCGGATTGCTGCCCAGTTTTCTGCGCAACTGCCTGAGCTGAGTGGCGACGCTCGCATCTATGAATGTATCCTCCATCCGGAACACAAAACCCCCGATTATCGCCGGATCCACCCTTACGGTGACATTGATCTTGCATTCCGTGCGGTCCTGCATCGCTTTACGGACAACATCGCTGACACCGTCTCCGAGAGCAACGGCTGTCGTCAGCACCGCTTCCTTGATATG
The DNA here is from genome assembly GCA_019116965.1 of Candidatus Coprenecus pullistercoris. Lineage (GTDB taxonomy): Bacteria > Bacteroidota > Bacteroidia > Bacteroidales > UBA932 > Coprenecus > Coprenecus pullistercoris. The sequence goes on along the minus strand of DXAT01000001.1, from coordinate 25,129 downwards.
ATGTCTCTCCCGGTAGAGATCGATGAACGAATGCAGAATGAAATATAAGTACGCTTCCCTGCGATGGCGCAGCACAAGCTGGATAAAATCACACAGAGCACGGCAGGGCCCGCCTTCAAAAAGGCTGGAAATGACCTCTGCTTTTCTCTGCGGGGATATAACAGGAGAATAAACCGTCTCACGCAATGCCGGGACATAGTCGTAATGCTCAGTCAGAGGAAGCAGTTGTCCGTACACTTTTTCCTCCTCTCCCAACTCAGCGGCATAATCCGCCAAAGTCTTAGCATAGCGTCTCGATATCAGTCCTATGCCTGTCATATCTATGCCTCCTTATCCTTGTCTCCCTTCTTCTGTTCCATCTCTGAGAACAGCTTCTCCACAAGTTCGGTCTGAGCCTTTGGATTATCCAGCCGTTCCCGCAGCAGTTTCTCGCTTATCGCAATCGAAAGCATGGCTACCTGATGCCGGGCATCTCTTATGATGGCCTCGCTCTCGCTTCTGGCACTTAGCCTGGCCGCCGCAATGATCCGTTCACCTTCCTCTCCTGCCCTCTGACGGGCCTCGGCAAGAATCTTCTCACGGGCGTCGGAAGCGGATTTGAGAATCTCGGATTTCTGTTTATAGGCATCCTGACGGACTCCGTCCATCTCAGACTGAAGCCCTTCCAGTTTAAGCTGAGCCTCGTCCGCAGCCTTCAGTGAGGAATCGATGTACTTTCTGCGCTCATCGAGAGTCTTCTGAATAGCCGGAAAGCCGAACTTGGCCAGCAGTCCGAAGACGATGAGGAACGCTATGGTCATCCATATCAGCAGTCCCGGTTCCGGTTGCAAAAGTCCCATAGCCTATCCTCCTCTTTAAAGTGCCAGGAAACAGATTACCACTGCAAACAGTGCCACGCCCTCGATAAGTGCGGCGATGATGATCATGTTGGTCCTGATTTTACCGGCGGCATCCGGCTGACGGCCTATGGCCTCCATGGCTGAGGATCCGATTTTACCTATTCCGATACCCGCTCCTATTGCAGCGAGACCTGCGCCGATAGCGGCTCCTAATATTGCTAACTCTGACATAATACTAATTATTATTGGTTTCACTTATTGTTTTTCTATCTTTTTTACCCTCCTGGGCCAGCCCGATAAATACACCTGAAAGCATGGTGAACACATATGCCTGCAGAAACGCCACCAGCACCTCCAGAGCATTCATGAAGATTGCGAACAGCACCGCAACCACTGTCATGGAGGTATTCATGAGCGCACCCATGGAGGCCGTCACGAATATGATGCAGACCAGACAGATAATCGCGGCATGTCCGGCCAGCATATTGGCGAACAGTCGGATCATCAGGGCAAACGGCTTGGTGAATATGCCTATGAACTCTATCACGGGCATAAACGGGACAGGCACTTTGAGCCATGTCGGGACTTCAGGCCAGAAAATATCCTTCCAGTAGGCCCTGCCGCCGAAAAGATTGATCGCGACAAACGAGGCGAGGGCCAGTACGAATGTCACTGCTATATTGCCTGTAACATTGACTCCTCCGGGAAAGAAAGGTATCAGGCTCATGAAGTTGTTGACCAGAATAAAGAAAAATACGGTCAGCAGATAAGGGGCGAACCTGCGCCAGTTCTCACCGACACTTGGCTTGATAAGATCATTCTCCACTGCCTCCACCGCCCATTCCATAAACGCGGCAAGTCCTCCGGGAGTTTTTCTGGCTCCGCAGCGGCGGTGCAGGCGTGCGGCTGTCAACACAAAGACCAGCACTATGGCGCTGTTGAGCAGCAGAGCCGCAACCGTCCTGGTAATTGACATGTCAAATGGTCTGGAGACATCTCCGTCCGGATGAACCTCGACTATCTTTCCCTCGTATCGCCCTTCTGAAGCGACACTGAATCCGAGATAGGACGCCCCGTCCATAAGGTGCTTCGATGAAAAACAATGCCAGCCTGTATTGCCGCTATACAATATTACCGGCAGATACAGATTGACCTCCTTTGTTCCGAATGTACCGACATGCCACCAGTAACTGTCCTCGAAATGCTCGAGCACCACGGCCTTGGCACCGAATTTCTGCCCGTCAGCCTCCGTCTTTTCCACAGCTGATACCGGAAGCACTGATGCAAGCACCGACACTGACAGTGACAATATGTAAATCAATCTTCTCATGGCTGAGCTGTCTCCACGCATGCCTCGATCCTGTCATCCAACAGACGGACACAACCGGTGCGTACTGCCACCGTCACCTCCTTGCCGTCCAATGTCGTATAGACAATATTTCCGGGTCTGAGGGAGGTCAGCAGAGGTGCATGTCCGGGGAAAACCTCGAAACCGCCGGCCGCGCCAGGGAAGAATACCTTGGCGACCTCCGTCTTACAGACAGTCCTGACAGGTGACACAATCAAAAGTTCCATCATGAAAGCATCTTCTCACCCTTGCGGATGGCCTCGTCTATTGTACCGACATTGAGGAAAGCCTGCTCGGGCAGGTTGTCCACCTCACCGTCGAGAATCATCCTGAATCCGCGGATGGTCTCCTCTATAGGCACCATCTGACCGGGAACTCCGGTAAACTGCTCGGCTACCGAGAACGGCTGGGACAGGAACCTCTGCACACGGCGCGCCCTGTTCACTACGGTCTTGTCCTCATCGGAAAGCTCGTCCATACCCAGAATGGCGATGATATCCTGCAGCTCCTTGTTGCGCTGAAGTATCTGCTTCACTCTCTGAGCCACACTGTAATGCTCCTCCCCAACGATGTTGGGGTCCAGAATCCTCGATGTGGACTCAAGCGGGTCCACCGCCGGATATATACCCAGCTCGGCTATCTTACGGCTCAGCACCGTAGTGGCGTCCAGATGGGTGAATGTCGTCGCCGGTGCGGGATCGGTAAGGTCATCCGCCGGCACATACACCGCCTGCACCGATGTGATGGAACCGTATTTGGTAGAGGTGATGCGCTCCTGCATCTGTCCCATCTCGGAAGCCAATGTAGGCTGATAACCCACCGCCGAAGGCATACGCCCAAGCAAAGCCGACACCTCGGAGCCGGCCTGCGTGAATCGGAATATATTGTCGATAAAGAAGAGAATATCACGCTTCTCTCCCGTCTCCCTGCCGGCATCCCTGAATGACTCGGCTACGGTAAGTCCCGAAAGAGCCACAGACTGACGTGCTCCGGGCGGCTCGTTCATCTGTCCGAAAACAAGCGTCGCCTGGGACTTGGCCACTTCATCGTAATCCACTTTGGAAAGGTCCCAATGACCGGCCTCCATGCTCCTGCGGAATTCGTCGCCGTATTTTATCACACCGGACTCTATCATCTCCCTGAGAAGGTCGTTGCCCTCACGGGTTCGCTCGCCGACTCCGGCGAATACAGAAAATCCGTTGTGTCCTTTCGCGATATTATTTATCAGCTCCATTATTAGCACTGTCTTGCCTACTCCGGCGCCTCCGAACAAGCCTATCTTACCACCCTTGACATATGGCTCAAGCAGATCGATGACCTTGATACCGGTGTAAAAGACCTCCTGAGATGTAGCCAGATCCTCAAACTTGGGTGCCTCTCTGTGTATAGGCAGCTCGCCGGCACGGTCCAAAGCACGCATACCGTCGATACTGTCTCCCACGACATTGAGCAGACGCCCTTTTATCTGGTCACCCACAGGCATGGATATGGCACGCCCGGTAGCCGTCACCGGGAGATGCCTCTGAAGGCCGTCCGTAGATTCCATGGCTATTGAGCGGACAGTATTCTCCCCGATATGCTGCTGCACCTCAACTGTCAGCCTTGTACCGTCCTGCCTTGTAACAGACATCGCCTCGTGTATGCCCGGAAGACGGTTCTCTTCTCCCAAATCGGGGAAATGCACATCCACAACCGGACCTATAATCTGTGATATATATCCTGTCAATTGCATATACTGACTGAAAACTCTAAAAATTTTCTCATCTTGGAGTTCTCCGAATATTGTGCCAGACAGCATTTGAATCTGAATTATTTTATGTCTTTACCGGTACTCTTCCGGCAGATAAAAAAACTGGGGAGAATTTTCCGCACACATTGGCACATTATGTGTATCTTTGTGATTTTATGGCAAAGTCGAAAAGCAAAATAGAAATCCGCAACAAGAAAGCCTCGTTCGAATACGAGTTCTTGGAGAACTACACCGCAGGCATCGTACTGACCGGCACTGAGATAAAGTCCATCCGCGCCAGCAAGGCCTCACTTGTGGACAGCTATTGCTATTTCTCCGGCGGAGAGCTTTACGTCAAGAACATGCACATTGCCGAATACTGGTGGGGCACCTTCAACCGCCACGACCCGAAACGCGACCGGAAGCTGCTGCTGAACAAAAAGGAGCTGCGCAAACTGGCAAGAGCCGTCAAGGAGAAGGGACTGACCATCGTAACCCGCCGGCTGTTCATCTCCGAAAACGGCTACGCCAAGCTGGACATCGCCCTGGCTCGGGGCAAGAAAGAGTACGACAAGCGGCAGTCCATCAAGGAAAAGGACCTGCGCCGCTACTCTCCCGAATAACAATCACAGAAACTTTGCAATAGAGTGGTTATTAGCGATGTACTTAATCAGGAACACCTGTTCTCCATCAACATCGTAAACATTGTAAAAAACATACCAACTGGTAGCAGTACTTGACTTAAATACAGAATACAATAATTTCTGCCCGTACCTTTTAAAATAAGCAGGAGCAGAAATCTTCACCTTTAAATGAAGATTGTCACGAACATCGTCAAGCAGACTCTCCACATAATTGAATGCACTGTCTTTAAATCCGAAGTATCCTTTTTCATACAGAACATCCACCAGTGCATTAAAATAGATTAAGACTTCCGGGGCAAAAATCACTCTCATTATCACTTCCTTTCATAAAGTTCCCCCACATGTCTCAACGCTCTTTCCTTGAACTCTTCGAAAGAAAGTGCCCGCGCATATTCCGCATCAGGCTCCATAAGATATTCTCTGCTGACCAGAACATCATCTTCAGTCACCGGGACAATCCTGTAGCTTTTGTTTTTACCTCTATGTATCAACAGTTCCTGCCCTGCATCCACCATATCCAGATAATTTTTCTGGTTGGCCCTGAACTCTCTTGATGAAACTACTAACATAATGCTTATCTTCGTGTACCATTCCTGCACACAAAGATAAGCATTATCTGAAATAACATCAATACCGACGGCTTATTTTGTACGGGTGACGGTGTGGAGGACCTTGCCGGTCTTGTCGAGCATGTGCAGGCGGAGTGTGTCGGCGGAGACTGTAACCAAAGACCAGCCGCTCTCAGAGCTGCAGAAGACAGTACCGTCTGTCGGCTCCACCTCACGGCTGAGCGAGCCCGAGCTGTTGACCACATAGTCGATACCGCACCTCTCCTTGCGTATGTGCTGGAAAGTGTGCAGATGTCCGCAGACATACATGTCCACATTGTCGTGCCTGAGCAGAACCGAATTGACCCTCTGCTGCATGTCGGTGCGCTCGCACTCGTCCTTGTCGGTGTAAGCGTATATGGGATGGTGTCCCACCACTATCACCCAGTCCTCAGAAGCGGCCGACAGAGTGCTGTCCAGCCACTCCAGCTGCACATTGTAGTCGGACTTGGACGCATCGGCGTACTTGTCCGTCTCCTCCCTGTACTTGTCGATGACCGGAGTCGTGTCCAGCATCACGATACGCACCGTCGTGCCGTCCTCCTCCTTTACGAAACTGTAGTAACGGGAGGGCATATGCCAGCGGGCGCTCACCTGAGAGTAGTCGACGCATGCCTGCGTATTGCTGCGGTACTCGTGGTTGCCGCAGACGGCATACCAAGGCATCATCAGGTCGGGGTGGGTATAAATCAACTCGTAGTTGGTCATCCAGAGAGGATCGCTTACGCTCTGCACTCCCTCGAAATGATGTATGTCTCCGGCTGCGACCACAAACTCTATGTCTATGGTCCCGGCCATCCTGCCCATAGTTTCTGCTATGGGTTTCTGGTCATAGTAACCGTTGCGGCCAAGGTCGTTGGCGATGTAGAAATTGAGCGGCTGCTCAAGGGCCTTCCATTCCTGGGAACGGCCCTCCGGAATACCGGAGGACACATTCGCCGAAGTGTTGCAGGCCACAACCGCGGATAAAGCAGCCAGCATTAAAGCTGCAAAATGAAATTTTCTCATTGTCATGTCTGTTTTCAATACTGCGAATCTATTAAAATCACTGTTTACTCACCGTAAGCTCCGAACCATGCTCCTACAGCGGGAGATGTGTAGGTCTGACCGTTGACCTCAAGTCCGGATGTCGCGAAGTAAGGCTGACGGTCACCTGCCGTATAGGTCTTGGAACCGTCAAGAGCGGGAGAGCCGGCAGTAAGATGGAAATCCCAGCCGTCATTGAAAGTATAGCTTGCGGGATCCATATTGATGTCAAAGTTTACGAACTCAGGGTCAAGCTCGGCGGCCTCGTCCGCTGTCTTTGCAATCACGCTGTGTACATCCACTTTCTCGGTATCATACCACTCGTGTTCAAAAGCGTAACCCTCATATGCATATTTCACGCCGGAGTAGAGCAGGGTCTCTCCGTCATCCTCATACTCTCCGCTGAAAACTATGGAACTCTCAACGGTACCGGAAGCATAGAAATTGTAGTCAATCATAGAGTGCTCCCTATCGTAGCAGTCCTCTGAGCCTTCCGCCTCATATTCAGGGGTAGTAGCACGGAACTTGCAGTTTACCAGCAGGTTGTTGAACACGCCTGCGTCGGCGTTCTCCTCCACATAGATGCCGCCGCCCTTCTCACCGTCGCGTCTCCAGCCCGAGCCGATGATAGTGTTGTTGTAGGCCTGTATCTTAGCCTGGTGACGCACCTCGCTCTGGTCGGAGCTGGAGAGCTTAAGACCATTGGTATTGGCGCTGAACATGATGTTGCGAGCCACATCCACGGTGCAGCCGGACTTCACGTTCACGGCCTCGGCTCCGTCATATCCGATGGCGCTGAAGATGTTGTCCGCGATGATGGCATTGCCGCCCATCATATAGATTCCGTCAGACCAGCCGTTGCGCAGAACGGAGTTGGTAATCACATAGCGTCCGTCCACATTGTTGGTAGTGATATGGGGATAAGCGTCATCGCCGGCGGTATAATAGCCGTTCTCCGCAGCGGGCGAGCCCTCGATAACCTGACCTCCGCAGTACTCTATGACCGTATGGTCGATAAGCATCTCCTCGCAGGTCGCTCCGGCCACGATACCGCCCCAGAGGCCCTTGAATGTGTTGGCCGGTGTTCTGAGTTCCTCAGCCACTGTAAGAAGTACGGGGGCCTCCTCAGTACCGAGGCAGTAAAGACTGCCGTCCACCGAGAACTCGATAGCTGTGTGGTTGACACCGACTCCGGCATCGCTGAATATAACGGTCACACCCTCCTCGATTGTAAGGCTCTTACCCTCGGGCACCACGATGTGTCCTGTAACATTGACAGTGCTTCCGGCCTCCCATACCCCGGACACCTCTCCTGAGATTCCTTCCGTCACTACATCCGTTGTGTCTGTTGTCCCGGGAGTATCAGGAGTATCCGGCGTTACGGGACCGTCCTTCTCACAGGACATCAGTGAAAATACCATTGCCGCAGCAATGACAAAAATACTTTTTGTTTTCATGATAATTGATGTGTAAATAATGTATTACTGTTATTTCTCTCTAAAAGAATATCTTAAACCTATCATCAGAGTCTGGCCGTGCCATTCACGGCGCTCGATAACCCCTCCCCTGTACCTCTCGTAGTCCTTCAGATTCTCAGTACGGGGATTATTGACGATATATCTGAGAACAGGCGTGTCGAGCAGGTTGTTGGCCTTAGCGTATATGGTAAGGCCGCATTTGAAACTCTTCTCTATCGAGGCGTCCAGCTGCACATAGCCGGCCTCCCAGATATCGTTGTCGACCCAGTTGGATATCTCACTGAGCCTGCGGCCAGTATAGCTTCCGGACACCTGGGCCTCGACTCCGGCCCTGGCGAACTTGAAAAGCAGCGACAGGTTGGCGACATGGGCCGCCTGACCGTACAACGGCCTGGTCTGCTGCACGGCTATCACCTCCGTCCCTTCCATAGCCCTCTTGGTAGTGGTTATGGAAGAATGGGTATAGGTATAGTTGGCCTTGACTCCGAACCAGTTGAAATATTTCATCACATCTACCTCCACTCCGGCATTGACCGCATTGCCGAAGTTCATTGGCGTCAGATATGTTGCCTGACCCTCAGATATAAGTCCGTACTCAATGGGATTGTAGAGTTTCTTGTAAAACAGTCCCACCATCAGCTGCTCGGAGGACTTGGGGAAGAACTCGTAGCGCAAGTCCACATTATCCGCAGTGGTATGCTTCAGATCCGGATTACCCTGCTCGTCATAATCCTCGTTCAGGATAGTATAAGGCACTATCTCGAAGAATCCGGGACGGTTGATGGAGCGGCCGTAGGACAATCTCAGGTAGGCGTTCCTGTGCACATTGTACTTTAAGTGGACACTCGGCAGCAGATCCGTATACACCTGATGGCCCTCTCCGTCAGTCTGCCTCGGGAACACCAGCGTATAGCCCTGGTCGGTATGCTCCACACGGAGACCCGCTATGACTTCCAGCCTGTCCCAGGTATAGGTTCCTATCAGATAAGCTGCCCCTATCCTCTCGAAAGCATCGTAGTTGAGCGGATCACCGACATTACCGTAGCGTCTGGGTTCGAGAAGCAGCTCGTCGAAGTTGGTCCAGTCCTCCCCGTATATCTGGAGGTCGTGTATGCCCGTGGGAGAGTCGAATGTGTACTCATTGAACAGGCTGCTGCGTACCTTGTCCCTATACATACCGCCGGCCTGAAGGCTGAGCGAGGAGCTGTTGGCGAAATCGAAACGGTACGACAGGTTGATATATCCGGCTATGTCACGGTCGCTGTTGTGCTCCCAGCGGCGGTCTGCCGAATCCGTGTTGTAGAGATGGTCTCCGTTTATATAGATACGGACATTGTCAGGAGTCGTGCTGTATGCCTTGGAGAATACGCCTGCCCAGTCAAGTTTCAGACGGTCGGAATGAAGGAAGGAGTGTTCTCCCTTGAGAGTGGTGTTGAAGATGTACTGATGATTCCACTTCATCCTCACAGTACGCTCCTGGTCATTGGCTCCGTCACGCACCTCACTCTCCTTAAGGTCCATATATCCGGCATACAGCATGACCTTATGCCGGTTGGAAAAGCGGTAGTCGAGCTTGGCATGAACGCCCATACGGTTCTGCTCATCGGAATAATACCGGTTCTCCGTCCCTTTGCCGGAGGAACCGGGGATATAATAGAGGGAAGCATTCTTGCCCCTGAACAGATTCTGATAACTGAATGCGGCCATCACTCCGAGCCTGCCGCCGAAGAAACGGTCGCCATATGAGAAGCCGCCCACTATATCGGGACGGGGACGACTCCATTTCATATGAAGATTGTCCATGGTGAAATCATCCGCACTTACCGAATAATTCTGGTCATGAAGCTCCGGGCGTCCCATCAACTCGTTGGGCGAGAGTTTCTGTATAGCTCTGTGATTGAACGACTGAAAATCCCGGTCTATGAAAAGGGCACTGTATCCGGTGGACAGATTGGCCGTTATCTCCATCTTCTCCGGAGCATCCTTCATCACCAGGTTGACAGCTCCTCCTATACCGTCCCCCTCCATATTGGCCGTAAGGGATTTGGTCACCTCTATACGGTCCAGCATCTCCGAAGGGAATATATCCAGAGGGACAAAACGGTTCTTATTGTCGGGACTTGGTATCTTAACGCCATTGACCAGAGTATAATTGTAGCGTTTGTCCATACCACGGAGAATGGCGTACTGCCCCTCTCCGCTGCTGTTGCGCTCGACTGTCACACCGGACATCCTCTTTATCACATTGGCCACCGTGATGTCCGGAGACAGCTCCATAGCCTTTGCGCTCATCACATTGACCACATTGACTGAATTTCTTTCGATATTCCTGGCCGCCACCTCTGTACGGCCATGACTGACAGCCGTGATGACAGCCGCATCAAGCATTTCCGCCTCAGTCTCCAGAGAAATTATCAGATCCGGGGATGAAGGGCTGAAAGGCACCTCCACTGTCTTGTACCCCATAAGGTCACACAGAAGAATACCGGCTGCTGATCCGGCGTCTATGACAAAGCTGCCGTCAAGTCCCGTTACGGCCCAACAATCGGAAGTACCCTTTACAATTACAGTAGCGCCTATTATCTCCTCTCCGGTCAATGCGTCAACAACCTTGCCTTTCACTGTATCGGCCAGCAGGGCCGATACCTGTAACACTGCTACGACAAGCAGGAATAATCGTTTGTACATACCTTGAATTTTTCGGGCGCAAAAGTATGCCGGCCTTGTTTCACCCTTATTACATGCGGTATGTGTTAATATTAAGTTGCGGTTACATCTGTATTACAGCATTAAATAAAAAAATCCCGGCCGTTCCTTGACAGAACAGCCGGGATTAACTGGTTTTCAATATTTTACTCTTCCTCGGAAGTCATAAGGGACTCGGTGGCGCCCTTAAGCTGGGCATCGAATCCGTTGATTACATCTCCGGGAGCATTGTAGATAAGGATGTCAGGCTCCAGCTCGACATTCTCCATATACTCGCCTTTGGAAATGTCCCAGCATCCCACCTGAGGTATACCGAATACGATGGTCGGGTCGATCTGGCTCTCCCACCATACAGCCGTCATGGTTCCGGGGACAGGTGCGCCGACGAGCTTGCCTATGCCCAGATGCTGGTAAACCCAGGGCGTTCCGTGAGCATTGCTGTAGTTGTCCTCGCAGACAAGCATGCAGGAAGGCTTGAGCCACTTGCTGAACGGATCGCTGCCGATATACTGGCCGCGGGGCTTGAACTGCTGGTATTCCTTGCCCGAGAGCAGGGTCACAACATCGTCATGAAGCCAGCCGCCGCCGTTGTGACGGGTATCCACCACCACAGCGTCGCAGTGACGGAAACGTCCGAGCAGTTCGCTGTACAGAGTCCTGAAGCTGGGGCTGTCCATACCTTTGATATGCACATAACCGATGCGTCCTCCGGAAATGGAGTCCACTATGTCGCGGTTGCGCTCAACCCACCTCTGGTAAAGGATGCCGCTCTCAGAGTACAGGCCCTTGATTACCACATCGAAACGCTTCGATGTCTCAGGGTCATAGATACTCAGGCGTATCTTCTTTCCGGCCTTGCCCTCTAAGAGAGGGAAATAATCCTGTCCGGCCAGCACAGGCTCACCGTCTATCTTCTCGATGATGCATCCGGCCTTGACATCCGAAGGCACGAGTGTCAGAGGACTGAGCTTGATAATCTCCTTTATCTTAAGACCGTCTCCCTCATAAGACTCATCGAGGAACACACCGAGACGGGCAGTAGGATAAGCCGCACTTCCGCCATAATAACGGGCGCCTGTATGCGAGGCATTGAGCTCTCCGAGCAGCTCGCCCAGCACATCGGCGAAATCATAATTGTTGGTTACATAAGGCAGGAATTTCTCATACTCGGCCTTATAGCCTTCCCAGTCTATTCCGTGAATATCCGGATCGTAGAATTTCTCCTTGACCTGTCTCCATGCATGGTCGAAGATATACTCACGCTCGGCGTAAGGCTTGTAATCGAAGATACCCTCTATCTCTATAGGAGTAATCTGTCCGGAAGCCACGTCTATCTTCTTGATGTTTCCGGTGTTCATGAAGATGCTGCTGCCGTCGTCGGACAAAATCAGCGAGCCGTAGCCAACTCCCTTGGCGAGGATGCGGGTCTCGTCCTCCTTCAGGTCATGCACCCAGAGGTCCATACCGCCCTCGAACGAGGTGATGTAGTAGAGCTTGCTGCCGTCCTTGCTCAGGACTGCGTCTCCGAGGTTGGAAGAATTGACGGTCAGACGGAGCACGCGGTACTCGGCATTGTCCAGATCAAGCACGAGGGTCTCGGCCTCATCCTCCTTATCCGCTTTCTTGTCTTTCTTTCCCTTCTTGCTGTCTTTCTTGTCGGCATCCTCCTTGTCAGCATCCTCCTTCAGTTTCTGCTCCTCCTCATAGAGAGCCAGTTCCTCCTCATCCATAAGGAATTTCTCATAGGCCTCCAGATCAAAGAACATAATGTAGACATCGCTCTCGGAGCCCCAGCTGCCGTGACTGCGGTAACCCGCACGGTCGCTGAACCAGATCATAGCCTTGCCGTCCAGCACCCATTTGGGCTGAGTATCGGTATAACCGCTGTTGGTCAGGTTTATCGGCTCCTCTTCTTTCTGAGCATTGAGCAGAGCCACATCCTGATTGTTCCAGCCGCCGTAGAATATGCAGTTGGAAAGTATCCACTTACCGTCGGGCGACCACCTGTACCACTGGTCTCCGTCGGTATACGAATACTGGTACTTGCCGTCCATGACAGTACGCACCTCCTTGCTGTCGAGATTGATCACACGGATAGCGGTACGGTTCTCCAGGAAGGCTATCTCCTTGCCGTCAGGACTGAAAAGAGGCTGGAAGGACACATTGTCCGAATTTGTCACCCTCTCCTCCTTTATCTCGGTGGCATAAGGGAACATCTTCTCGTCGTCATTGACGATAGAGGCCATGTACACCTGCCAGAGTCCGTCACGCTCCGAGGAATAGATAAGCGAGCGTCCGTCCGGAGCGAAATCAAGGTCACGCTCCTGCTCGGCGGTATTGGTGATGCGGCGTGTCGTAGCATAGTCGGTCATGGTAACATACACATCGCCGCGGTATATAAAGGCCACCTGCTTGCCGTCCTTGCTGACAGCAATCTCATCGGCATATCTGACAGGACTCTTGATAAGGTCGCGGTCCTGCTTGTCGGCTATGATTTCCACAGCCACCTTCTCAGGCTCACCGCCTTCCTTCATGGTATAAATCTCGCCGTCATATCCGAAGCAGAGAGTACCGTCAGAAGCCATGGTAAGGAATCGTACGGGATTACCCTTGAAACTGGTTATCTGCTCGTCCGTATTTCCGTCGAACGAATGCTTCCATATATTGAAAGTTCCGTCCTGCTCGCTGAGCCAGTAGAAAGACTTGCCGTCCGGAGCATATACAGGGTTGCGGTTCTCGCATTTGAAATCGATGGCGGAGTTGATACCTGTCAGTTTGGTGAATTTTCCGTCCTTGACATTGTCGCCCTCGAACTCGCAGCTCCATACATCACGTACCACTGATGAGGTGTGATGCTTGCGCCACTGGTCCTCGTAGCCTTTCACATCATGATAGAGGATAGTGTTTCCGTCCGAGCTGAACGAAATATTCTCAAGGGGAAGAGTCGAGAACATCACAGGCCTGCCGCCCTCAGTGCTGACAGCATAGACCTGGGAATAAGGAGACGCAGGGAACTGCATGCTCTCCGCCGAAGGCTGGATATTGGCTGAGTACAGGATAGTCGAATCGTTTCTGAACACGATAGGGAACTCATTGACCGAGTGAGTGGTAAGTCTCACAGGCTCACCGCCCTCCTTATCCACGATAAATACATCGGCGCTGCCCATACGGTAGGATGCGAATGCGATCCTGCTGCCGTCGGGGCTCCATACGGGACGGGTGTCATAAGCGGCGTTGGATGTAATCTGACGCGCCTCTCCGCCTGTCGCCGGGACTGTGAATATATCACCCTTGTAGGTAAATGCGATAGTGCTGCCGTCAGGGGAAATGGCGCTGTAGCGGAGCCACAGCGGTCCCTCAGAGGGTTCCTGCGCCGTTGCCGCAACAGAAGCGGTAAACAGCATGGCCGCACCCATAAAAATTCTGAAAATCCGTTTCATTTATTTAAAAATTAAAGCTATTTACATACCATAATATTGAGAATCATCTCATCAGTCACCTGCATACCTTTGGAACCGATAGCGCCGAGATTGCGGATGGATTTCTCCACATCGTCCTCGATGATACCGTCGTTGCCGGTCACGCAATGATTGTCCAACGCCAGAACCGCCGACTGCACGGCTGACGACACTCCGGAGGCCACCTTGAGAGCGCAGCCTACCTTTGCTCCGTCACAGACCATTCCGGTGATGTTGCCGATCATGTTCTTGACCGCGCTGCATACCTGCTCGAAGCTGCCGCCGCTGAGCCATACGATACCGCAGGCAGAGCCGGTGGAAGCCACCACGCAGCCGCACAGAGCCGAGAGTTTTCCAAGATATCCTTTGATATGAATTGCTGTCAGATGGCTGAGAGTCAGGGCACGGATGAGCTGTTCCTCGGAAGAGCCGAACTGCTCCGCCGCAGCCACAACCGGCATGGTGACAGTGATACCCTGATTGCCGCTGCCGGAATTACTCATCGCAGGCAGGGTGCATCCGGCCATACGGGCATCGGAAGCAGCAGCCGTCATGGCCATGCAGTGGGTAAGCAGCCCCTTGCCGAAAACCTGACGGTGAATATTGTTCTGGATCGTGCGTCCTACCTGAAGGCCGTAAGGACGGGCAAGACCCTCCTCTGCAAGCGCGCGGTTCATCCTGGCAGCATCCAGCAGGAAGGATATATCCTCCAGACGGGCTTCCTTGGTCGCAAAATCAAAAATCTTCCGCATGCCCAGATGATAGTCGAGAGTAGTCTTGTGCGACGCCTCCTGACCCTGAGCCGCATCTGCTCCGGCAGAACTGCCGGAGCTCATCTTGTCCAGAAGCACCTCGTTGTCCTTGGAGACAAATACGAGAGCATCGTGGTCATCCTGTATGACAGCCCTTGAACGGTGCTCAGGAGACGCCGGCGCACCGTACAGGCACTCGGCATCGATATACAGTTTCTTGGATGTCTTGGCCAGAGATATCTTCACACGGCCCTCCGACGCATATGCCTTGGCATTCTCCACATCAGCAGGAGTAAGGTCCTTGAGCACCTCCAGACCGTAATCGGGATTGCCGCACTCCATTGCCAAGGCCACGGCTATGTTTAGTCCCACCATACCTGTTCCGGGTATGCCGACACCCATGGCGTTCTTAAGGATGTTGGCACTTACCTGCACATTGATCTGCGAAGGCTGCACAGGTCTGAAAAGAGAGCAAGCCTTGGCTACGGCAAGAGCCACAGCTATAGGCTCGGTACAGCCGAGAGCCGGCTTCACCTCCCGGTGCAGCAGCTCCAGTATGTCGGAATATGTCTGTGCTTCCATCTGCTTACTTATTCTCTGCTAAATATTTCTCTGCATCCATAGCCGCGCGGCATCCGGAAGCGGCGGCGTTGATAGCCTGACGGTACGTGGGATCCTGCACGTCTCCCGCTGCGAAAATACCGGGGCGGGAAGTACGGGTACTCTTGCCGTCAGTGAGGATATAACCCTCCTCGTTGGTATCCACCCACTCCTTGAACACATCGGAGTTGGGATGGTGACCGATGGCCAGGAAGAAGCCGTCGATAGCGATAGTGGTCTCGGTGCCGTCGTTGCGGCGCAGCACGGCTCCGGTCACACCCATGTCGTTACCGACAATCTCCTTGGTCTGATGCTCCCAGAGCACTTCGATATTGGGAGTGTTGAATACTCTCTCCTGCATGGCTTTTGAAGCACGGAACACATTGCGGCGCACGATCATGTAGACCTTGCGGCAGAGTGACGCCAGATACGTGGCCTCCTCGCATGCGGTGTCACCGCCTCCTACAACGGCCACATCCTTGCCACGATAGAAGAAACCGTCGCATGTGGCGCAGGCAGACACGCCCTGTCCCCTGAACTTCTCCTCGGACTCAAGACCGAGATAGCGGGCTGTGGCGCCGGTTGCGATAATGACCGCATCGGCCTCCACCCATTTGTCATCGTCTATCTGAGCCTTGAACGGACGCTGGGAGAAATCCGCCTTGGTCACGATACCGAAACGGACCTCCGCCCCGAACCTTTCGGCCTGGGCCTTGAAATCGTCCATCATCTGCTGTCCCTGGACTCCGTTGGGATAACCGGGGAAGTTCTCTATCTCCGTGGTGGTGGTAAGCTGTCCGCCGGGCTGGATGCCCTCGTACACCACTGCCTTGAGATTGGCGCGGCATGCGTAGATAGCCGCAGTGTAACCGGCAGGACCGCTGCCGATTATCAGCAATTGTATTCTTTCGTTTGCCATATCTGTAATGTTTTATTGATTTTTCGAATGAGTGTGGGCCAGAGGAGTTTTCTCCTTAGGTTTCTTAGGCTGCGCAGGAATATTGCCCTTCAAAGCCGCCTGAGGCACATGTATGGCCGCGGGTCCTGCTTTCTTAAAGCTCCATATCAGGAGCAATATGCCGGCTATGATAAACGGAACGCTAAGCCACTGGCCCATGTTCAGGGTCATTCCGGCCTCGAAGTCCGACTGGTCCTCCTTGATGAACTCAATCAGGAACCTCATGCCGAAGAGCACTATAAGGAATATGCCGAAGATGGTCCCCGTACGCAGCTTGTCAAGACGGGACCTGTACAGCCACAGCAGCACCAGGCCGAGGATGCAGTAGCTCAGAGCCTCGTAGAGCTGCGTAGGATGATGCGGCAGTGTCTGACCGTCCCGGACGAAGATAAAGCCCCAGGGCAGGTCGGTCTGCACTCCGTATATCTCGGAATTCATGAGATTGCCCAGACGTATCATCATACCTGCGAAGCAGATAGGTATCACCAGGCGGTCGATGATCTGAATGTAGCCGAATCCATATTTCCTGCCGTACTTGTGAACATACCACCACATCGCCAGCAGCACTCCTATCGCACCGCCGTGAGAGGCCAGACCACCCTCCCAGGTCATCAGTATCTTCCAGGGATGTGATAGATAATAACCGGGATCGTAGAACAGGCAGTGTCCCAGCCTTGCCCCTACCAGCGTACCGATAAACAGGGCGAAGAGCAGAGGATCAAGCAGTTCTGTCGGAAGTCCCTCCCTCTTGTAGAAAGAGCGCATGATGTAGTAGCCTATGGGGAAAAGCCCGGCCACGAACAGAACGCTGTACCATCTGAGATGGAAATTGCCGATGGATAGGATGTCCGGACTTACATTCCAAGTAATAGCAAGAAGATCAAGCATATAAATCAATTAATCGATTAACCTGTCTGAATATTCAAGCAAATATAGCAATAATTCTCCAAAACCATCCCGGACAAGCCTCCTTTCGCGCCTTTTAAGTCTCGCAGACAAAGCGCCTCCCGACAGAAACATCAGCGTTCGAGACGGGTATAGACGCTCAGCGGCAGGATACGTCCGAAGTCATCCCGGAGAACCAACTCTCCGGAAGTGCGGCGGCCGGCCGGACCGAAGGCACAGGCCACGAGTGTATCCGCAAGCATGGCCGAATAGCCGTTGGAATACAGGTTCAGCACTAAGAAGCTGTTCATCGGAGCGAGAATCTGAGAGCAGCCCTTGAGTATGTCGTTCAGGCACTCGTCCAGTTTCCAGCGTTCTCCGTCAGGACCACGGCCATACGCCGGAGGGTCGAGGATAATGCCGTCAAAAGAGGCTCCGCGGCGGACCTGGCGGGTAACATATTTAAGGGCATCGTCGATGGTCCAGCGGATGCCGTCGAGGGACGATATCTCCATATTGTGCCTTGCCCAGGTGACCACCTGACGGACAGAGTCAAGATGCGTGACATCGGCTCCCGCCGCCCTTGCAGCCAAGGATGCAGCTCCGGTATATGCGAAGAGATTGAGTACCCGAGGCGGCTGCTGTATACCTTTTTTAATGTTGTTTGCACGCAGACGGGCCACCTGACGGTAGATGAAGTCCCAGTTCGGAGCCTGCTCCGGGAACACACCGACATGCTTGAAAGCCGTAAGTCCCAGACGGAGATGCAATTCCGCCCCACCGCACTCGGGCAGCACCTCCGTACAGCCCGGCAACGGATAGGAGATATTCCACTGTTCCTGCATCCTGCCGAGCATAGTCCACACTCCGCTGTCCTCTTTCCCGGCCTTGGAGAAGCCGGCCCCGGGAGTGAATGCCGTCTGCGCCATACGCTTCCATTCCGCCGCAGAAAGTTTCTTGTCCCAAAGAGCCTTGGGCTCAGGCCTTATCATAGTATATCGTCCGAAGCGTTCCAGCTTCTCGAATCCGCCGGAATCTATCAGCTGGTAATCCTTCCAGTTCTCAGATGGTCTTTCTATATTCATGCCCCAAAGATACGGTTATTTCTGAGAAATTTGTAAATTTGCGGATTACTAATTCTTAAGGTTATGCAGAACATAGACTCTTATGACTTCCGTGGCAGGAAAGCCATTGTCAGAGTGGATTTCAATGTCCCTCTCGACGCAGACTTCAACATCACTGACGATACACGTATCCGCGCAGCGATACCCACCCTGAAAAAGGTACTGGCCGGCGGAGGTTCTCTCATAATAATGTCCCACCTCGGAAAGCCCAAGGGTCCGGCAGACAAATACTCCCTCAGGCATATCATAGGCCGAATCGAGGAGCTGCTCGGCACTAAGGTGCAGTTCGCCCCCGACTGCATGAAGGCCGATGAACAGGCCGCTGCTCTGAAACCCGGCGAGGTGCTCCTGCTCGAGAACCTGCGTTTCTACGCCGAGGAGGAGGGCAAGCCCCGCGGACTGGCCGAGGATGCTTCCGAAGAGGAGAAGAAGGCCGCCAAAGCAGCCGTGAAGGAGAGCCAGAAGAAATTCACCGAGCATCTGGCCTCCTACGCCGACTGCTACATCAACGACGCATTCGGCACAGCTCACCGCGCCCATGCCTCCACAGCCCTCATCGCCAAGTATTTCCCCAACGACAAGATGTTCGGCTACGTGATGGAGGGCGAGATCAAGGCCATCGACAAGGTGCTCGGAAACCCTCAGAGACCTCTGACAGTTATCCTCGGAGGTGCGAAGGTATCATCGAAGATAGGGGTAATAGAGCATCTGCTCGACCTGGCCGACAATATGATAATCTGCGGGGGCATGGTATTCACTTTCGTAAAGGCCCAGGGCGGAAAGATAGGCAAGTCCCTGGTAGAGGACGATCAGCTCCAGCTGGCCCTCGACACCATGGCCAAGGCCAAGGAGAAAGGCGTAAGACTGTATTTCTCCGACACTGTCGTTGCCGCCGACGCATTCGACAACAACGCCCGCACACAGATATGCCGGGCCGATGCCATTCCTGACGGATGGTTAGGAGTGGACGCCGCTCCTGAATCCATTGAAGAGTGGAAGAAAGTCCTGCTCGGCTCCAGGACCATCCTCTGGAACGGCCCCGCCGGAGTGTTCGAGATGCCCAACTTCGCCCACGGCACCAACGCCATCGCCGAGATTCTCGCCGAAGCCACTGCAAAAGGCGCATTCACCCTTGTAGGCGGCGGTGACTCAGTAGCGGCCGTAACCCAGATGGGATACGCCGACAAGGTAAGCTATGTGTCCACCGGCGGCGGTGCGATGCTGGAGTTCTTAGAGGGAAAAGAATTGCCTGGAATTAAGGCAATTAGAGAATAACGGCGGCAGAAAGGGTTATAACGGGCAAACTGCTGCGTCATTTTCGGCATCACGGCTCAGTCATTTACGGGAGTAAACTCCTTCGCCGTGAGCCTCAATTCCTTGCATTTTACCCGTTCTAACCCTTTCTGAAACATTGCCGTCATGAATTAATAATAATGAGGCCGTGACTGGAGAGCATTTTGGTCACAGCCTCATTTTTGAAACATACTGACGATGAAAGAACAGTTAGAAAGCCTCAACTCCATATCCATCAACTTCGGGGAGAACGGCATGATGATAGTCAACATCCTGCTGGCCTTCATCATGTTCGGGGTAGCCCTGGGCATCAAACTCGACACTTTCAAGGATGTTTTCCGCCACCCCAAATCCATCATAACCGGTATCTGCCTGCAGTGGATTGCCCTTCCTGCTGTCACCTACCTCCTCACAATAGCCCTCAACCACTGGATTACTCCCATGGTTGCCTTAGGCATGATATTAGTGGCGTCCTGTCCCGGAGGCAACATCTCCAACTTCATATCCTCCCTGTCCAAAGGCAATGTTGAGCTGTCGGTGAGCATGACGGCAGTTACCACAGCGTTCGCACCCCTGATTACCCCGCTCAACTTCTTCGTATGGGGCACTCTGTACTATGAGACCATAAGCATAAGCGGCGAGATACCCCGGCTCGTCATCCCCTTCCTGCCCATGCTCTGGCAAATACTCCTGCTGCTTGGTATTCCCATTGTCTTAGGAATGCTTTTCGCCAGATATTTTCCCAACGCCACGAAGAAGATCACCAAGCCGGCTCAGATATTGTCCATCCTGCTGTTCCTCGTGATGGTGGTCGCCTCGTTCGCACAGAATTTCCAGCTGTTCATCGACAATATCATCTTCATATTCTTCATAGTACTGCTTCATAACGGAGCTGCTTTCGCCACAGGATACTTCGGTGCCGGAGCCTGCCGGCTTCCACTCAAGGACCGCCGGTCCATCACCATCGAGGTCGGCATCCAGAATTCGGGACTCGGTCTCGTACTGCTGTTCAACCCGGCGATTTTCCCTCCGGAAGTATGGCACGGGCACTACGGCGGCATGCTCTTCGTAACAGCCTGGTGGGGAATATGGCACATCATAGCCGGACTGACTATCGCTTATTTGTTCCGCAGGCATCCCATTGACAATCATGAGTAAACAAGCAAAGAAAATACAGGACTACGACAAGGTCTACGCCTTTCTGCGGCACTATGTGGATTTCTGCCTCAAGTTAGCCTACCGCAGGATAAAATACACCTGTCTGGAAAAGGTTCCGGCCGACGGGGCCGTCATCTATGCGCCGAATCACACCAACGCCCTGATGGACGCGCTCATCATCCTGGCCATGGACAGAAAACAGAAAGTGTTCGTTGCCAGAGCCGACATATTCAAGAATCCGAAAGTGGCGAAGATTCTGAGATTCCTGAAGATAATGCCCATCATGCGTATCCGGGACGGCATGGAGGAAGTCCGCAAGAACACCGAAATCATACATAAGAGCGTGGATGTCCTCTTAGACAAGGTTCCGTTCTGCATTCTGCCGGAAGGCCGGCACCAGGCCAAACACTCGCTTCTGCCGCTGTCCAAAGGCATATTCAGGATAGCCATCGAAGCGGAAGAGATTATGGGCGATCAGATGCCGCTGTACATCGTACCGGTCGGTCTGGAATACGGCAATTTCTTCCGCTACCGCTCCACCGTACTGATCCAAGTCGGCGACCCGATCAATGTAAGTCAGTTCATCAGGGAACATTCTGACCTCACCCAGCCGGAACTGATGAACCTCATGAAGGACGAGCTTGCGGAACGGATGAAGGAAATCATACTCTACATCCCCGATGACGAATATTACGATGCCACTTTAGACGCCTGCGCCGCCGTCATCAATCAACAGGTTGACATCTGGCGGAAAGAGCATCCGCGGGCCCGTCGACATGCCCTTACCACCCGCTTCGCCGCCAACAAGATGACTCTTGAGCGGATAGCGCATCTGCGTGCGGAAGAGCCTGAGAAAGCAGCCGAACTGCTGGACAAGGCATCGGCGATACACAGAGAGCGCACTGCGAGAGGCATCAGCCTGAGTTCTGTGACTGCCCGTTATCCGTTCTGGTCCAGACTGCTGAAAGTGCTGATTCTCTTAGTAACCCTGCCCTACACCTTGCCGGTGGCAGTCCTCAACCTGCCGATTACAGGTGTCTCCGCATTTCTTTTCTCCAAGATGAAGGACCGGGCGTTCTTCAACTCCATACGCTTCGTGATGACACTCGTACTCTGGCCCCTGCTGCTGATCATCTACGCCGTAGTCCTCTACTGCACCCTGCCGTGGGAATGGGCCTTAGGCTTCTCGCTCGCCCTCATACCCGGCACTGTCGCCGTACAGGAGGCCTGGCGGCTCCTCCGCCTGACGGTCTCGGACATCAAGCTGCTCTGCGCCCCGGGACTGCGCCGCGCCATCCGTAACCTGAGACTCCGCTACACAGATATTGTTTCTGCCGCCGAATAATGAGACTCACTCCTATGATATACGCCTGCACGGCAGCCCTCCTGCTCTGCTCCTGCCGTACAGACCTTCCCGATGCCGCAACAGACGGGCCGGACAGCCTGTACACGGCCGCGCATATTGAGGAGATAGCTCTGGATCAGCCGGAAGAAGCGCTGGCACTGCTCGACGAGGCGGAAGAGAAGCGGCTGCTCAGCCCATTTGACATCAGCGACCTCCGCTGCCTCGTCTATCACAACGGACTGTCGCACTACAGGACCGCCTACACCCATGCACTCAAGGCATACAACGACCCCGAGGCCCGGAACCATCCCGAAAAGTTCCTGTCGCTTGTGACAACTATGGCTGAGGAATGTCACTACAACGGTGATTATGCCGGCAGCGTGAGGTATTGCACCGAAGGCCTGGAGCTGGCGCAGCAGACCGGCGACAGGACCGCAGAGGCATCCCTGCATGTTACCTGGGGGCTCAATCTGCTGGAAATGGAGCAGTACGACGAAGCTTTCCGCCACATCGACCTTGCCGTCGGCATCCTGGACGGAGAAGCCAGACGCGACCCCTGTTACCGCACCTGGGACGAACTTTTCTACGCTCTGGGCATGAAACTCAACCTGCTGTGGAAGAAGGACCGCTACGATGAGGCCCTTGCCATGCGCCCCCGTATGGAAGAAGCCCTGCACGGCTTGGAACTCAGTGAAGATGCACCGGACGGCATCGCTGACATGCGCCGGGCGGAGATGGACGTATGCTACTGCTGCATTGCCTATACCCTCGGGGATAATGCCGAAGGAGACAGCCTGTGCCGCCGCGTGGAGGCCAATCCCTACACTTCCACCCCCGACGGCGAATACCTTCGCATCCCCTGCCTCCTGATGGCCGGACGCTACGACGAGGCCCTTCACTATATCCGCCGGGAGAAACAGCTGCTGCAGGAGACCACCGACACGGTCAATTGGGACTACATCGGCTCGCATCTGCAGATGGAGCTGGAAGCCTGGCAGGGCAAGGGCGACTGGAAGCAGGCATCGCGGGTACAGTCCGGGATGATGGCTCTGACCGACACCCTCCGGCAGCGCGAGAGGCAGGAGGACGCGCTGGAACTGGCGGAGATCTACAGGTCCAATGAAAAGGACCGGGAAATAGCGCGTCAGGAAGAATCGCTCCGGCGGCTGCACATCATCCTGGCCCTCATGGTGCCTGTCCTGGCACTGCTCATTCTGTATATCCGGAACATCCTGAAGGCCGGCAGTATCGTCAGACGGAAAAATGAAGCAATGGTGAAAACCATCGACGAGCTCATGGCCCGCAAGGACGAACTTTTCGGGCTGCAGGAGGAAAATCTCCGGCTTCGCGGGGAATTGCAGCATCTGCAAGCAGAAGAGGGCACTCCGGAAGAAGAGCCCGGCCATCCCGGGGACGGAGATGACACCCCAACGGTCCGGACGCTGACGAACGGTGACCGCGCCCTGTTCGAGCGGATGCACCATGAGATCCTCCGGAACAGGCTCTACCTCCGCGCCGACTTCAACAAAAAGGAGCTGATGAAGGAATTCCATATCCCAGCCAACAAGTTTGCCCCGCTCTTCCGGGAATTCGCCGGATGCAGCTTCACGCAGTACATCCAAGACTGCCGTCTCGACCATGCCGTCCGTCTGATGCGGGAGCAGCCGCAGTGGACGCTCGATGCCATCGCTAAGGAAGCTGGAATGTCCAACGGTGCCTTCTACAGCCAGTTCCAGAAAAAGTACGGTATGAAGCCGTCCGACTACAGAAGGGGTATGCAAATTACCCCCCCCATTAAAAATATTGATACTCAATCTATTACGCATTAGACGTGATTTCTGCGGAGATACACGGTGACTTTCGTGGAGTTCCGGCCCGCTGAGAATCATTGCCTCCTGCAGTCCTCTGAGTACATTTGCTCTTTTACAACGAAAACCTGTAATACATGGAGCAGATGAGCGAGAGCATTCTTTTACCGGGACGGCTGATTCTCCTGACAGCCCTTTTCCTGCTTGCAGTACGTCCTGTGGCGGCACAGGAGCCGACCGATACACTCCAGTGCCCGTGCTCGGCCAATATAGCGGCCTTTGACCTGCCGTGGCTGGCGAAATACTACGGCTGGGACTGGAATACCGACAGCCTCGCGGCAGCGGACAATGCCGGCATAACCGGGACTGAAAGACCGGCCGCAGCGGAAACTGCATCTTCCGACAGCTACACCTTTGCCCTGCGGGCCAATCTGCTGCGCTGGGCCACCCTTACTCCCGACCTCGGCATCGAGTGGCGCATCAGCCCGGCTGTGGGCGTGCTGGCCCATGGCTCGTGGACCTCATGGACATGGAATGGCAACGCCCGCCGCTATGCCCTCTGGGAAGTAATGCCGGAGGTGCGCTGGTATCTCGGAGAGACCCGGCGCTGGTACGTGGGCACAATGCTGAAGGCCGGGCAGTTCAACTACAAATTTTCCGGCACCGGCCGTCAGGGCGATCTCCTGGGCGGCGGCATCACCGGCGGCTGGCAGCTGCGGCTGAACAAGGCACTGGCTCTTGACTTCTCCCTCGGACTGGGCTACCTGAACGCCGATACGGAGAGATACGACGTGATAGACGGAGTGCGGGTACGCAGCGGCCATGAGACTAAGCACTGGATCGGCCCGATTAACGCCGGAATTACTTTAGTGTGGAAGTTATTCTAAAGGAAGGAGGACGAGACGATGAGAAAATACAGCATATACAGGACATCCCTTCTGGCGGCAGCCCTGCTGCTGGCCGCGACCTCCTGCGTGAAGGACGAACTGCACGACACTCCCCATCCTGAGAAAGGGAAGATCGCCGTCACCGCCGACTGGAGCGACCGGGGCGAGGGCGTGGACATCCCAGCGGAGTGGACGGTTACGATGGGCGATTACACCGGCACGGAGACCGGAGATGCTCATGTGCCGGAGCACCTCTTCGAGCCGGGTGACTACACCCTTGCGGTCTACAACACCCTCGAGGGCATCACGATAAGTGGCACCACCGCCACCGTAGCCAAAGCCCACGGAGATGCCGCCGATTTGCTCATCAGCAATGCCCCCGGCTGGCTGCTGACCTCCGTACAGGAGGTGACCGTCGAGGCCGACACCGACTATGAGCTGACCGCCGTCATGCACCAGCAGGTGCGGCAGCTGACCCTCGTC
>DXAT01000017.1 GCA_019116965.1 Candidatus Coprenecus pullistercoris | reverse complement strand
ATCTCGAGGTATTTATTGTTACTTGAACCCTCGACATACTCAGAGATAATAAGGGCCGCAGGATTTCCTACGGGTGCCTCATAGTCCTTATGGGAGACATAGTAGGCAGGAGTGCTTGTTCCACCGCCCTGAGCCTCGCCGTTGTGCTCTCCGCGGACAGTCACAAGCGTAAGGGTATCATAAACCACGAGGCCGAGATTGCCGAACGACTTGTCGTTGGACTCAAGAGGGCCCTCAGCGGTCAGACCGTAGACATTCACCTCTCCGGTCTCGTCCTTGATAGTGAGGTTGCCGAATGTCGTATTGGCGATATTCGTTATGACACCTGTCAGCTGATAGTATACACCGTCACCGACTGTAGCGGCAAGGAACTCAGCGATGGTGGCCTCTGTAGGCTCCTGCGCAGGCTCGTCACCGATAACGACTCTGAGAGAGGTGATGGCATTGGTTCCCTCGGATGTAGTGAGAAGCATGGACACAAGGCCGGCGCTCTCAGCGTAAGCCATTACATCCTCGGAAGGAGCGGTCACTGTGACAGTAGACTCAGTCAGCTCTATATCCCAACCTTCCGGCTTGGTGATGGTGAGCTGGGCATCTTCGGGCTTGGTCATGGTATAATCGAATACCTTGGCCTCGGCATAGTCGAAATAAGCCTCTTCTACCGGCTCTCCGTCAGCTCCGAGGAACTTGAATGACAGCCCGGAGCTCTTTGCAAACACGAGCTGGGTATCATTGCCGTCATTGAGGGTGATGACAACCGTGGTCTCTGTCTCCTCGACATTCTTGAACACCGGCGTTGCCCCGGCACTTACACCGGTCTCCTGCCAGTTCACACCGTTATCGACAGAGATAATCCACTCACCATCCTCATTGATATCCACCTGAGGAGTGATGCCTGATGCAGGTACTTTCTCACCGTCGACAAGAATCGGTTCCTCAGTACCGTCGGCATTGCGGTAACCCCAGTAGTAGATGCCGTTTTCTTCTATGACTATGACTATAGGAGCATCCTCACCGGGTGCTCCGTCAGGGCCTTTCTCTCCGTCAGGGCCCTGATCGCCCTTCTCTCCGTCCTTACCGTCAGTGATGGTGATGGAAGTTCCGTCAGAGAAAGAGATAGTGTAACCGTCTGCAGTAGCAGTCACCGCATCTACGGTCACTCCGCCCTCAAGTTTCTCTACGAGAGCCTGAAGGTCGTTGATGTCAGACTGTATTCCGTCCCTTATGGCCTCGAGGGCTGCAAGCCTCTCGTCCAGGGCGGCGATAGAGTCCTTAAGATCTGTGTCATCGTACTTGCTGCACGACCCGAGAGACGCGACAAGCACGAGGGTTGCCGCGATGACAGCCATCAAGCGCGGCAGGGGATTGTTGATCAGTTGTTTCATATACAATCTATATTAAGTAAATAAGTATTCTGTTAAAACTCCGATACCCCGGAAGCGGCGGTGCCGATGACAACCTCAAGCTCTGAAGTGTAGGCAACGCCTTTGGCCGACAGCATGACGGTAACTGTTCCGGATGTCTCCGCGGAGAGATTGGCCTCCACGGGAGCGGTGACCGTCACGCCGTTGGTTCTGACATCCACTTTCCAGCCGTAGGGCTTCGTTATCGTCATCTCCGCCGAATCACCCATCGTGTACTCGAAGGTCTTGGCTTCTCCGTACTCGAAATAGGCGATGTCCACGGGCTCGCCGTCAAGCAGGAATGTGAAATCCAGCTCGGGAGTCTTGGGCAGTACGATCTCGTAGCCTCCGGGAAGGACGATATATACATTGTCCTCATCCTCGTGGATATTGGTGAATGCGGCATCCTCGCCCATACCGTTCACTGTCCAGGGCGTCCAGCTCTCGCCTCCGTCCACGGAAAGTTCCCAGCATCCGTCGGAACCGATCCTCACCTGAGGTATGATTGCGGAAGTAGGCACGCGCTCTCCGTTGAAGAGAAGAGGCTGCGCCTCACCTTCAGAGTCGATATAGCCCCAGTATGAGGTTCCGTTGTAATCTATCACGGTAATGACCGGAGCAGGAACTCCGTCAGTACCGTCACCTGCATCCGAACCGTCGGCGCCGTCAGAGATAAATACTGTGGATCCGTCGGAAAATGTAATGGTATAGCCGCCAGTGCCGGCAGTCACTCCATCGACTGTAAGGGCCTGGTCGAGTTTGTTGAGAAGGTCGTAGACAGCTGTCAGGTTGGCCTGCACTTCCTTCTGATAGGTCTCAAGGTTATCGAGCCTGTCATTGAGCCCGTCGATAGTATCCCTGAGAGCGGAGTCATCGTACTTGCTGCACGCTCCGAGCAGAAAGACTGCAAGTACTGCTGAGAATATATAGATTATCCGTTTCATATCATTGAAAATTTATGTCCTTATTCTTTATTTATAGGATCCATTACCTCTTACTCGCCTACCCCGCTGCCCTCTATCGAGACAGAAAGAGTGCTTACAAATACACGGCCGTCAGCAAGGGTAAGTATCGCGCTGATCGGACCGC
Source organism: Candidatus Coprenecus pullistercoris (assembly GCA_019116965.1). Classification (GTDB taxonomy): domain Bacteria; phylum Bacteroidota; class Bacteroidia; order Bacteroidales; family UBA932; genus Coprenecus; species Coprenecus pullistercoris. The sequence continues at coordinate 4,879 of DXAT01000017.1, read as the reverse complement.
CGAGCTCGGCGTACTCATTGACCGCGGTATCAGGAGCTGTGATATTGAGGAAATCTCCCGACACAGAGGCCTTCCATCCGTCAGGCCTTGTGAAAGCGAGAGTGGCCTCCGACTGGGTCATGGTATAGGAAAGACTCTTGGTCTCACCGGACGCGAATACAAGAGAACTGATCTCCTCGCCGTCCTCACCGAGGAAGACGAACTTCAGGCCGGCCGTAGTTTTCGGCAGGGTAATGACATATCCGCTCTGAAGCTCCACATAGTAGTTGAGCTCGTCATCGGTCACACCGGCGATAAAGGCCCGCTGTCCGCCGAGAGCGCTTGAGCCCGCAGGCTGCCAGTTCTGTCCGCCGTCAAATGACACTTCCCACTCACCGGAATCACTGAGCCTCAGCTGAGGGGCCGGATTGGAGGCAGGTATCCGCTCTCCGTCCCCATTGAGGATGGGTGTTCCGTCATCATAAGCCCAGTAATATGTACCGCCATCCTCAACGATGACTATCCTCGGGGGATTGTAACCTGGCTGACCGTCACCTCCGGCCTGACCGTCGGCTCCGTCAGTCAGGGCGACACTTGTACCGTCTGAGAAATACAGCATCCAGCCTTCGGCCGTCTGCTTCACGGAATCGACGCTGGCGGAAGACTCAAGCCTGTCGGCAATCTCCTGAAGGGCGTCGAGGTTGGCCTGCATGGCAAGAACTGTTGTCTCCATATTGTTGACTCTGCCGTCAAGCTCGTCTATGGAGCCTGTTATCGCGCTGTCATCATACTTGCTGCAGGAGAAAATCACGGCACCGGCAGCAAGCAAGGCCGTTAATATGTAGATGTATCGTTTCATATCTGTAATATTATAGGTTAATTAGAATGCTATCACTAAACGGAGATACTGGTCGCTGTTGTTCTTGAACGCATAAGAGGAGTTTGCGGCATATTCCGTACCGCTGTCATCGACGAAATATCCGTAATGCGCCTTGTTTGCGGCATTCTCCTGGCATAACCAGATCTTGTCGGAGTCAAAGTTGAACTCATCGGCTCCGTCAATCGCCGCGAGGGCTGCATTGACCTTCTCCGCCACAATCAGCTCAGCGCCATAAAGCTGGCGGTAGTCCTCCACAGGACCGCAGGCCAGACGGGCAAACTCCTGAATGGACGGTATGAACCAGCCGCTGGTCACATCAGGCGCAGGCACATCCTCGCGATAGCTGTTCATACGGGTAACCAGAGAACATCCGTTACCGGCCGCCACATAGGCATCCATGACCTTGGTATTGGAATATCCCCATGCCTCGAATCTGCTTACGATATTGGAGGTATTCTCGATATTGTTGACTATGTCGCTGTTGGCGTCTGCCCACTCATAGATAGCCTCGGAAGGAGACCACATCAGCTTGTTGCCGGCATAGTTGAGCGAAACAGCCAGACCATGGGTACACTCAGGATGATCGGCTGCGAGCTCTGCATCCTCAGCTGTAAGATCGCCTACCCAGAATACTACTCCTATGACTTCCTTGCCGGCGTAGAGGGCAGGTGACCATGTGCCGTCAGCATAAAGATAGTTTCCAGGCTCGAGCTCTCCGCCCGGTGCAGGCTCCGCACCTATATATAATTCAAGAGAGGCAATCATGTTGGAGCCGTCCTCAAGAGTAACGAGAGCGGATACCTCGCCGTAAAGCTCGGCATATATGTTATCCTCAGCAGGAGCCGTGATGACAATGTTGTCACCGTCCACGGAAGCCCTCCAGCCGTCAGGCTTGTTGAGGGTGAGGGTGGCTCCCTCCGTCATCGAATAAGCCACGGACTTACTCTGGCCGTACTCGAAATAAGCGGCAGTGATAGGGCTGCCGTCCTCACCGAGGAACGCGAAGCTGAGTTCCGCCGTCTTGGGAAGTACGATCTGAGCTCCGCCGGCAAGAGTGATGACGATACTGTCCTCCTCCTCTACTAATGAGGTGAAATAAGGCTCACCGCTGTCGGCAGCGCTTATATCGGTCGGCACCCAGTTAAGGCCGCCGTCATTGGAGAATTCCCAGAAACCCGCATCATTGATACGGATCTGGGGAGCCGATGTGGAAGTCGGGACTTTCTGTCCGTCTACCAATATGAACTCGGTGGTACCGTCAGAGTAAGCATAGCCCCAGTAAAGCACTCCGTCCTCCTCAAGGATGGTAATCGAGGGCGGTGTAACGCCGTCCACTCCGGGTGTGCCGTTACTGCCGTCCTTTCCATTGGAGAGCGCAACCTCTGTGCCGTCGGAGAAACTGATGACGCATCCGTCCTCAGTAACATCCACTGCATCTACTGTCACTGTGCCGTCAAGTTTGTCCACTATAGCCTGAAGGGCGTCCAACCCTGACTGAATCGCCTCCACCTGGGTCTCCAGCGAATCCACTCTGTCAGAGATACCGGACAGACGGTCCTTCAATGCGGAATCATCATACTTGCTGCAGGCGCCTAAAGCGGCCAGCAACAATGCAGATGTCATGATAAGAATTAGTCGTTTCATACTGTTCAGTACTTTAAGTAGTTTTAAACAAATTTTCTCCTAAAGTTAGGAATTGTGCCGACAAATAACAAACGATTGCGTTAAAAGCTGACAGTCTGCACTATTACATTGATGGTACAAACTCCTTAAAGCACTGATTGCAAGACTAATGGAGCTGCGACAAAAACTCCTGAATAGTCATATTCTCACCCTTTAGGCCTAATTTCGCGCGAAGTCTTGTCCTGGCAGTATTGATGCTCTGTACACTCTGACGGGTGATGTCGGATATCTCTTTCGTGCTGAGATTCATATTGAGAAGCGCACACAACCTCCTCTCATTGACCGTAAGGTTGGGATAATGTGACAAAAGACGGTTCATCAGATCATGGTCCAGATCCGGAATGTACTTGCTGACGCTCTGCCACGGTTTCTCCTCCTCTATCTCGTCTATGACTCCGCATATCTCCTTGATCTTCTTCCTGACCTCAGGCTCATGCGCCTCCCTGCCGAGCTCATGTAATTTGGAGCTGATCTCCATCGTCAGCCTGGATGTGCGGAACTTATGCATCTTCTCAAGTTCCAGGCTCTCGGCCTTGCTGTGCATATCCTGCTCATATTTCTCCCGCTCGATCCTGCAACTCTCGAGCTCATCCTCCCTCTGGCGGACCAGGCGTTGGCTCCTGCGCAGCCTAACATACAGGGTCAGAAGTATCAGCATGAACAACAGCAGCCCGCCCGATATGACAAGAGCTCTATGCCTGGCTCTCTCGAGTATTCTTTCCCTCTCGCCCTGCTTAATGAGTTCTGTCTGATATTTGAAAAGATCCATGACGGCATTGACCTTGGATATCTCCTTCTCCACATCATAATATTTTGACAGCGCCTCATAAGCCCTCAGCGTATCTCCGAGGGAGGTATATATGTCATTGGAAAGCAGGTAGCACAACTGCATGGCTGTATAGAACTCACCATGGCTGTAGATATCCACAGCCATATCGACCGTGTCGGCAGCAGCCTCGGGATCCCCGTATGCATAAAGCATGGAGGCCTTGAGGTAGTGATAAAAGCCCTTGAGGTCTATATCGATGAGCATTGAATGCGCAGAGCGCATACAGGAGTCAGCCGCATCCATATTCCCTTCCGCCATATATATGCTGGCAGCGTTGAGATATATCCTGCACAGCTTCGCAGTGTCGCCCGTAGAAGAGCATATCCTTATGGCCTCTTCCAGGAAATCATGGGCAGAGGCCGTATCATCGGCACTGTAGAGAATCGCGAGATTGTTAAGCGCCAGCGCCATAGCGACACTGTCCCTCAGTTCCACTGCAAGCTCCTCATAGCGGTTCATATAGTCCTGCGCACTGGCCATGTCTCCGCACATATAATATACAGCCCCGAGAATATTGTACACCGGCAGCGCGCTCTTTCCGTCATCGACTTCCTCAAAATACCTCAGAGAGGACACAGCGTATTTCAGAGCCAGATGATATTTGTACTGATTGTAATACAGCCCTGCAAGCCGGGCCTCCGAGGCTGCCACAAGCGAGTCATTGCCAAGAGAGCCGTAGATGTCCATGGCCTTAAGCCTCCACTGTTCGGATTTCGAGAACTGAAACAGCTCGGCTCCATAATAGTCGGCAAGGTCATCGCAGACCCTGCCGTCCTCTTCCGTCCACTGCCCGGCATCTCCTATCTTGCGCATATACTCCTCCGCATACTCCATGGCCTTGCCCCGGTCATCATTGAGACGCTCCAGATACAGGTTATAAAGAGTCCCGGCAGCGACAGAAGTGCCTTCATCCCCAGCCCGAAGCGGAGATGAAAGCAGTATTAACAGCAATATTGCAGACAGGCAGCGCATCGCCTACTGTTCTTTGGCGATATTCTCCCGCATGTCCGTATCGGCCTGGATATTCTTGATACGGTAATAGTCCATGACTCCGAGATTGCCCGAGCGGAACGCATCGGCCATAGCAAGAGGAATCTCCCTCTCGGCCTCTATCACGCTGGCGCGGGCTTCCTGGGCCTTGGCCTTCATCTCCTGCTCGAGAGCGACGGCCATGGCACGGCGTTCCTCGGCACGGGCCTGGGCGATGTTCTTGTCGGCGTTGGCCTGGTCTATCTGGAGGACAGCACCGATATTCTTTCCTATATCTATGTCAGCTATGTCGATGGAGAGTATCTCGAAAGCCGTTCCGGCATCTAGTCCCTTTGCCAGCACCACTTTTGATATGGAGTCAGGATGCTCGAGCACATCCTTGTGCGATTCGGAAGCTCCGATGCTGGACACTATGCCCTCACCTACGCGAGCCAGGACAGTCTCCTCGCCGGCACCACCGACAAGCTGTTTGATGTTGGCGCGGACAGTTACTCTGGCCTTCGCGATCATCTGTATGC
>DXAT01000016.1 GCA_019116965.1 Candidatus Coprenecus pullistercoris | reverse complement strand
CAGCGGAGGACTCAATGGCCCTGCGTCCGAACACCAGGCACTCTATCAGAGAGTTGGACGCCAGCCTGTTTGCACCCATGATACCGGTCGAGGCTATCTCTCCGCAGACATACAGCCTCCGGATATCCGTGTGCCCGCACAAGTCAGAGGCCACACCGCCTACAGTATAATGCGCGGCCGGAGCCACGGGAATCCAGTCGGTCAGATCGTAGCCATACTCGGCGCACTTGGCCATGATATTGGGGAAACGGCTGCGTATCTTGTCCGGATTGAGATGTTTCAGGGACAGCACCACATATGGTCTGTCGTCCAGGGCCATCTGCTTGAATATAGAGCGGGCGACAATATCCCTGGGCGCCAGTTCCGCCAGTTCGTGTATCGGCAGCATGAAGCGCTTGCCGGCCTTGTCCAGCAGATAGGCTCCCTCACCGCGCACAGCCTCGCTGATGAGAAACGCTTTGGGACTGTCCTCGATATAGAGCGATGTAGGATGGAACTGGATGAACTCCATGTCGATAATACGGCATCCGGCCTTGTAAGCCATGGCTATACCGTCTCCGATGGTGGTCTCCGGGTTTGTAGTCCTCGTATAGATAGCGGATGTCCCGCCAGAAGTCAGGAATGTATGCTCGGCGTAGATAAGTTCCTCACATCCCTTATCCTCGTCCCAGCAGCGGACGCCATAGCACACTCCCTCGGATATAAGAAAGTCTATCACGGACATATTCTCCCTGATAGTGATATTCGGGTCGGACTGCACCTTCGATATGAGGAACTCCGTGATGTACCGGCCGGTGGAGTCACCTCCCGCATGAAGTATACGCTTGCGGTGATGTCCGCCCTCCAGACCGAGCGAGAGTTTGCCATTCTCAGTGTCGAACTTCATGCCCTCGCCGATTATCTCCTTGATACGCTGCGGACCTTCCTGCACCAGCACTTCCACAGCCTTATTCTCGCACAGACCGCGTCCTGCGATTACGGTATCGGTAAAATGAATCTCCGGGTTGTCCTCGATGTCCGTCACGGCGGCTATACCGCCCTGGGCATTATAGGAGTTGCTGTCCCTCAAAGCCTTTTTAGTGACTACCAGGACAGGCCCGTAAGCCGATGCCTTATGAGCGGCGTACAATCCGGCCAGTCCGGAGCCTATGACCAAATATTTCCACATCTGACAAGTAAAATTTTACAAATTTAGTAAAATTACCGCAACTCCTAAAACGAGAGTGTCCTGGAGCCGTCTGCATTCTCGGAGATGTACACCTTCAGCGCATCGTCGGGAAGTATCGGCTCTATCTTCTCGGGCCACTCCATAAAGCACAGTTCTCCACTGTCCATATACTCCTCATAACCGATGTCAAGGGCTTCTGATATTTTTTCAATCCTATAGAAATCAAAATGATACACAGGCCGGCCATCTCCGGTAAGGTATTCGTTGACGATGGTAAAAGTAGGACTTGCCACCTCGTCCTCAACTTCAAGAACACGGCAAACGGCTGATATGAAAGTAGTCTTGCCGGCACCCATCGAGCCGTAGAATGCATATACCGAGGCTCCTTCGGTCAGTTTCAGAAACTCCCGGGCAGCTCTGTCCAAGTCTCCTGTGCCATTTATCACAATCTTACCCATAACTTACAGTTCAATATCGTACAAAGTTATGCTTTTTTTCTTCCGGATATAGCCTGAGAGCATTAATTATGCTGTTTATTAAAAACTGCTTTTCAATTGTTCGAGAACCTGTTCTCCGGTAATGTTACGCAAACCGGCCGATTTGAAAAAATCCTGGCCGGGAAGCTCCCCCTTTATCTTATCACAGAATTGTGACACATCTTCTTTTAATGTCTGCGGTACATCCTCAAACCTATCGGAAGGAGCAAGCATGGCTGCAAGTCTAAGCACATCCTTTTTATGTTTCTGTATATGCCTGCCGTCTACTTGGCCGCCTTGTGCCTTTCTCCCGGACATTTCAAGAAAAGCCTTGCATTTTAAGCAGATAAGACTCTCCACATTTGCTATATGCACTCCGTCTTCAACATAACTGTGTCCTATTGTAAAATTGTAATAGTCGTCATCCATGAGTATGGCCGAAAGACTTGACAGGTCATCATCAGCCGGAATGGGGGTTATGCGTGCATCTTCCGGAAAGTCCAACAGTCCTATACTACGCGAAAAAAGCTCTATCTGATATGGGAACTCCATATTTGCCGGTTTCATAAACCGATAATACTCATGCCTGCGCTGATTGCCTTGACTCGTTCCTATATTGCGTTGCTCATATCCTGCGGCTTTCACCAGTTCCCAAAACCGGGCGACAAATTCATGTGAAAGTGCTTCAACAATCAGAATGATGTCGATGTCTTTAGTTGCTCTCGGAATCTGCGCATACAACTCCTCGTGAATTTCACATGCAGTACCGCCTATTACGACATAACAATCCTCAAATCCTTCAAAGAACTTCTTGAATTTCTCAATACCTTTTACCATTTCATGTCGTTTATAAGATTATCCAATTCTATTTGAATGCGATCATCTTCGTTGTCTTTTAGTGACAAATACAATGACAGCCTGTCAACGGTTCCCGTACGGCTCAATAGTCTCGGGTCATATTTCCAGACCTCAATACGGAATGTACCATATTCATTGTCCAAGAGAATATCCGATCGTTGCATATCTGTCTTGCCTACAGCATACATGTCCATATCCTCCTCATTGATTATCGTATATTCCGACAGAGCATTTATGCCGCATTTAAGACTTTCATCAGGAACAGAATCGGAAAATAATGTTTTTTCAACCGGAGAGACAAACATAGGCACAGCCTTATCCCAAAGTTCCTTTCCGAAGTAACAAAATCGTACCTCTTTTGTCTTTCCTCCTTCAAGCGAGATCAGACCGTTTTTGCTCAACCAACGTAAAGAACGGTTGACGGTTGCATATGAGACTTGAAAGATTTTCATCAGTTCCTTTGCCCCGCACCCGTCGATGGAAGCCACCTCCAAATGATAAAGTAGCAGGCATTGCGCTATGGGAGGCATGGTTTCCTTTATATCAGACCCTTTGGTTCTTGGTTTTTTAAGGTCAATCAAAAGCGACGGGATGAACATCTGCCTCCTCGGAATGATAAAATTCAATCTCTGCGCTGTCAATCTTCCTATATTGTAGGATACTATGTTGTCCGCCACAAGTATAACCGGGCTTCCGCATCTGCTTTCTATCAGATTGAATGTCCGTTTCAACAAAGCCGGAGATATGGCATTTCCGTCATGAGTTAAGGCAAATATAATGGTACGATCGAATAATTCCCCTTTGTAAAGTTTGAAATTCCGGACTACAGCTATAGGCATCGTATCCGATAGTCGTTTCTCTAACGGGGAAAGAAAAACCCTTTCATTCAACACAGAGTAAATATAGGCTGATGTCTCTTTTATAAATTCATCACTTTTGCACATAATCAAGGCCCTGAGATTATGTGCAAAAATAATGATTGTATTTTGAAATACAAAAGGATGAATACATTTACTGCTTTGATTTAACATCTTATTTTAGTTCTTTGATGCTATAACAGTTCATTAATTGTCGGGGAAGCGGTACTGGGCGGCTTCCGAAATGTGCTCCGGCCTGATATCTTCTGAGCCGGACATATCAGCTATGGTACGCGCCACTTTCAGAATACGGACATAGCCACGGGCAGAAAGACGATAGCTGTCCATCAGCCGCTGCAAAAGCCGTGCTGACTCTCCTTCGACTTTACAGAACCTCTGCAGATGAGAAGGAAGCATCTGAGCATTGGTAAATATGCCCTCACCCGCAAACCGATGCGCCTGGAGCGCTCTGACCGCAGCGACCCTCTCAGCCACAGCCATACTGCTCTCCTCGGAAGGAATCATGGACATGGAGCGGCTGTCCACCGGCCTGACATTGACATTGAGGTCTATCCTGTCCAGCAACGGACCGGAAAGCCTTGTACGGTAACGGTGTATCATCGCCGGTGTACAGGTGCACCGGCCATCATCCTCCCCCGCATAACCGCACGGGCACGGGTTCATGGAAGCCACCAGCATGAAAGAAGCCGGAAAATCCACCTTATACCTGGCCCTCGACACCGTAATATGCCGGTCTTCCAAAGGCTGGCGCAGCACCTCCAATGTAGCCGGTGCGAACTGTGCGATCTCATCCAGGTAAAGCACCCCGTTGTGAGCCAACGATATCTCTCCAGGCATGGCTCTGGTACCGCCACCGACAACCGCCACTGTACTCGCTGTATGATGAGGCGCCCTGAACGGACGGTGTGAGACAAGTCCGGATGTGTCATCAAGCAGCCCGGCCACAGAGTACACCATGCTCGTTTCCACCGCTTCCTCAAGACTCATGGGAGGCAGTATGGAGGCCATGCACTTGGACATCATGCTCTTCCCTGAACCGGGCGGCCCGTAAAGCAGCATATTATGGCCGCCTGAAGCGGCGATTTCCAAACCCCGCTTGGCAAAATACTGCCCGGCCACTTCGGATAAATCAAATGCCGCCTCCACCGGCCGAGGAACATACTTTCCATGAGCGGCCTCAAATACAGACGCAGATTCTCCGCCTCCGAGCACCGCTGCCATCTCCTGAAGATCCGACACGCCGTAAACCCTGATGTCTGACGCCCATGACGCCTCCGCTGCCGATTCCTTCGGCAGCACCAGTGCCTTATATCCCATCTGAGCGGCCTTGACCGCAATCGGCAAAGCGCCGCGTACCTTCCTCAACCTGCCGTCCAAAGACAACTCGCCCATTATCAGAAAACCATCCGGATCCGGGAAAAACATCTGTCCCGAAGCAGCCAGCATGGCCACAGCTATGGCGGCATCATATCCGGACCCCTCTTTCTTTATATCGGCAGGCGCCAGATTGACCACAGTCTTACGGCCCGGTATCGAATACCCGTTGCGCTGCAAGGCTGTAGTCACCCTCAGCAGTGACTCCCTTACCGCATTGTCCGGAAGACCTACCAGAAATATGCCTACGCCCGGACTTATGGAGACCTCCACCGTCACTCTCACCACCTCCAGCCCCACACACATGGCGCTGTAAATCCTGTACAAAGAACCGCTGTCACTCATCTTTTATCAATATTACCGAGGCTAAATTACCTCAGCCCCGACACAAAGACAAGCCGACGGAAAAGAAAAATGTACAGTCGTGGTAAAAATAAAAAAAGATTACGCGTTTTTAAAAACGAGACTCATTATTTTATCAGATGCGCCGAGATGACTGTCTATATAATCGGTGCACACCTGTGACGGAGCGGTTATACTGTCAGGCGTACCGAGCCACTTCTCGAGCAACGGGCGTAGCTCTTCTCCGGTCCTGACGCTGAATGCCCCTCCGAGAGCCACAAGATCCCGGGCCTCCTGGAATTTCGAATAATGGGGTCCGAATACCACCGGACACCCGTAAGTGGCGGCCTCGAGGATATTGTGGATTCCGCTCGGATTGAATCCTCCGCCTATATATGCGAACAGGCCGTATTTATAAAGTACCGACAGTATGCCCACACAGTCCACCACAAGAATATCCGCAGCCTCGGCACGAGCCGCATACTCCTCCGGACTTCTGCCCTCACACTCCGAGTAAAGCAGTATGGAGTAGCCCGCGAACCTACGCTTTACATCTCCTATACGCTGGGCTCCTACCTCATGCGGCACAAGTATCAGCTTACTGTCCGGCAAAGACCTCATCGCCTCGCAGATGACGGCCTCGTCACCGTCCCAGGTACTCCCCGCAACCCAGGTCCGCTTCTGCGCGGCAAACGCCTCAACCACCTCATTGCGCGCCGTATTGGCCGAGCAGATAGCCTTCACTCTGTCAAAACGGGTATCCCCCGCTATTACGACATTGTCTATGCCTATACCGGAAAGCAGGATGCGCGACTCCTCATTCTGCACGAAAAGAGTATTGTAACATTCAAGTGCCCTGCGCATAAAGCCGCCGTACCACTTGAAGAATATCTGATTCCCACGGAAGATCGCGGATATGATATAGGTGGCCGTTCCGCGTCTTTTTAGACCGGAAAGATAGTTGCACCAGAACTCGTACTTGACGAAAACAGCGGTGGAAGGATGCACGGCATTGAGAAACCGTCTCACATTACGCCGGGTATCCATGGGAAGATAGCAGACCGCATCTGCCTTGTCGTAATTCTTTCTGAGCTCGTATCCCGACGGGGAGAAAAATGTAAGGAGTACATACTTCCCGGGATACCGGGCTTTTACAGCCTCGATTATCGGCCTGGCCTGCTCGAACTCTCCCACAGACGAACAGTGAAACCATACCGTTTCCCTGTCTCCGCGATCCTTAAGCTTCTCCTCCAACGACTTCAACAGTCCGCGTCTTCCACGGACAAACAATGCAGCCTTCCTGTTAAAAGGCCCGGCAAGCAATGCCGCAAAATAGTAAAGATATATGCCGATATTGTATAACAGTCTCACCTATGCTCAAATTTGGCCGCAAATGTATAAACAAAAACCGAAAATTAGTACCTTTGAAACCAGTTTCTATGATTAGGGGATTTTTATACGAGACCGGCAGATACTTCCTGTTTCTCAAACAGGTGTTCCGGAAGCCTGAGAAGTGGAGAATCTCAGCCAGACAGTTCATATCCGAGGCGGACAAGCTTGTAATAAGCTCCATACCGCTCATCGCACTCATATCCGTATTCATCGGTGCCGTACTCGTAATACAGACATCCAACAACATGACCTCCCCACTTCTGCCCAAAATGTATATAGGCTATATGGCGCGGGAGTCTCTCGTACTCGAGTTCTGTTCCACCATGATATGCCTCATACTGGCCGGAAAGATAGGCTCCAACATCTCGTCCGAGATCGGGACCATGCGAATCACCGAGCAGATAGACGCCATGGAGATGATGGGCATCAATTCCGCCAATTTCTTAGTCATGCCCAAAATTCTGTCCACCACCCTGCTCAATCCACTCCTTACTATGATGAGTATCATCATGGGCCTGCTCGGAGGGTATCTGCTGGTAGCTCTTACCGGCATGATAAAAACTGCGGACTACATTACCGGCGTACGCTTTGCCTTCAACGGATTCTACATCGTATACAGCCTCATCAAGACGGCCGTGTTCAGCTTCATTATCAGTTCGATATCGTCCTATTACGGATACTATGCCAAGGACGGCTCGCTCGGTGTCGGCAAATCCTCCACCAGGGCCATAGTGACGGCCAGTGCCCTGATTCTGATATTCAACCTCATCCTAACCAGGGTCATGCTATAATGATTACAGTCAATCATCTATCAAAATATTTCGGAGACAAGCCCGCGATCCGCGACATCTCCGTACAGTACATGCCGGGCGAATGCTCGCTCATCATAGGCGCCAGCGGCTCCGGCAAGACAGTCCTGCTGAAATCCATAACAGGACTCCTCGATCCGGACGAAGGCGAGGTATTCTTCGGGGACAGCCTGTTCAACAAGCTGCCTTTCAAAGAGAAGAAAAAAATGAGGAGCAATATAGGCATGCTGTTCCAGGGCAGCGCCCTGTTCGATTTCGCGACAGCCCAGGAGAATGTGATGTTTCCCCTTAACTTCTTCTCGGACATGAGCCGCAGCGAGAAGCTCGACAGGGTCAACTTCTGTCTGAGAAGAGTAGGTCTGGAGAATGTCAATGACAAATACCCCTCCGAACTGTCCGGCGGCATGCAGAAAAGAGTCGGCATTGCAAGGGCCATCGTGCTCAATCCCAAGTATCTGTTCTGCGACGAACCCAACTCGGGACTGGACCCTCAGACATCGGTGATGATAGACCGCCTCATACGCGAGATTACCCGCGAGTACAACATCACGACTGTCATCAACACCCACGACATGAACTCCGTAATGGAAATCGGAGACAAGGTGATATTCATCTACAAGGGAAGAAAGCTCTGGGAAGGTTCCAACAAGGACATCCTGCTGTCGGAATGCAAGGAACTCGAAGAGTTCATCTTCGCGTCAAGCATGGCCAAGGAGCTCAAGCTCAGATATGGAAGCGGAAGCCCAGTTCAAGATTGAACTGCAGGGGCTGCTCCGTCCTGACCGAATAAGGCTGTCCGCAATCGAAAAAATATGTCAGTCTCGGATCCACATACACACCGAGAAAATCCAGGAACCTGTATTCCAGGCCGAGACCTACATTGGCCGACCACTGGACTCCGTGAGGGTCCATATCCTTGCGGTATTTCGCACCGTACAGATCGGTCATATCATATGACATTCCGACCGCCTTCTCCATCATGCAGCCGGCATTGGCATAGAACGACAGCCGCTTGCCGGACAGGATATTGACATAGAAATTCAGCGGAACACCTATATAATGGATGGACTGGTCCACTGTCGCCTGGTATTTTTCTCCGGGGAAATCGATAAGCGCCTCGTAATTGCTGAAAAGGAATGTGTAGTTGACTCCAAGTCCCACACCCAGTCTGTCATTAAGGAAAGAATACCTCAGCTCAAGACCTACGGACACAGGAAAATAATGATGTATGTCATATATCGGCCTTATTCCGGCGGAAGACGCGGAGCCTGAGAGTCCGGGAGCATAGCTGGGGCCGGAAAAATCCACATTGCCGGAAGAGTTAGCCGCAGACAGGCGACCGCTTGCCGCAATAGAGAACGAAGGACGGCGGCGGCCCGCACGGTCATGACCGTCATCAGCAGCCATCGCTATGTAGTCGCCCTGCACGCGGCTGTCATAGATTGAAGGCAGTTCGGGTTCATCCTTGGGACATGACTTAGTCTGCTGACTCTCATCTACGGCTTCCATGACACTATCAGGCTCCGGCACAACAGCCGGACGCCTGCAAATATCCATCGCCGGCCGCTGCGTCTGAACCGCAGCCATCAGATGCGGGATGCGTTCCAATGGTGTCAAGGGCTCCCTCGGCTCAACCACAGCCACGACCTCCTGCCGGGCGGCAGGAATGTCCGTATTGATGTCATGCAGGAATACCGCAGCAAAAAGTCCGGCCACAGCAGCCGCCGCAGCCGAACAGTACCATATCCTTCTCAGCCGCACGGCGCGGACCCGTCGGTCCATTCCGGACTCTATCCTCTCCCAAAGCTCGGCCCGCGGGGTCTCCTCATAGGATTCCGCGAGTTCTTTGATCCGTCTGTCAAACAATTCGTCTTTCATCTCCTGTTCCTCTTTTCACGCAGTCTTTCCTGCAGCCATATCCTTGCCCTGCTGAGCTGAGACCTTGAAGTTCCCTCCGATATCCCCAGCTCCCTGGCTATCTCCTGATGCGTATAGCCCTCGATCACGCTCATATTGAACACTATCCTGAATCCATCCGGCATCGCGGAAATCATTTTCACAATGTCCCGTCCTCCTATTCCCGAGAGGATATCGTCCCCGCTGCTTATCCCACGGGCCCTGTCGTTCACCTCCACAGCATCCCTCAGCACATTGCCCTTGCGCAACTCCATCAATGCGGTATTGACGAATATCCTGCGCATCCAGCCTTCAAGCGAGCCGGAGGAACCGAAGGTGTCTATCTTTGAGAACACCGTTACGAATCCCTCCTGAAGCAGGTCCTCAGCCTCTTCCCTGCTCTTGGAATACCTCATACAAACAGAAAACATACGGGAAGCATACTTCTCGTATAAGGCTTTCTGAGCCTTTCTGTCCTGTTTCCGGCATCCCTGGAGCAGGTTGTCTTCGTTTACAAGGTCAAATTTGCCTGCCGACATCTCATTGTCTCATTTTAATAGATGCAAAAATAAGTCAATTTGCTGCATCTTCGGCTTGAATATTGTATATTTGCCTGAGTATACAGATGATTTATGAGAACTGCTCTTTTGACCACACCACTCATCCTACTGATATCTTTCCTCATGACCATCAGCGCATCAGCATCCGAACAAGATTCCGTGTGCGCGTTTGACTATTATCTGGAGGGAGTACGGGAATACTGCGCGGGAAATTATGAGAAATCCGCAAAGCTGCTGTCCGAATGCATAAAATCCGACCCTGAAAACGATGCCGCTTACTACTACATGGCCATGACGGAGCTGACAGCCGAAGACATCGACCAGGCCATGCACTATCTTGACCGGGCAATCACACTCTCCCCGGACAATGAGAATTACCGGGTGCTTTTAGCCAGAATGTACACCGAGATCGGGGAGCCGGAGCTCGCCATCGGCATATTCAAGACCCTCACGGAAAAGAATCCCGGGAAAAGCGAATACTATTACGAGCTGATAGACCTGTATGTCAGGAATGACAATCTGGACAGTGCCCTCGTCTCACTCGACAGGATAGAGCAGATACGCGGGCGTACGGAGCTCACCTGCAACGCCCGGTACGAAATACTCTCGATGAAAGGAGAATATGCCATGGCGGAAGATGTTCTTAAAAGGATGGACGAGGATTTCCCGTCCGCCCGTACCAGTCTCATGCTCGGAGACATCTACAAGGCAGCATACAACGATTCGTGCGCACTGTACTACTACGACAGGGCTGTAGCGCTTGACCCCGGATTTACCCCTGCGTATTTCGGAATAGCAGAGATATACCGTGTCAGACGGGATTTCCAGAAATTCTTCAGCAACATCGACAAATTCCTGTCCAGCCCTGACATGAATCCCAGTCTGAAGACCCAGTATCTTGAGGAAGTTGTGTTCGCCTCCGGCATGGCCGCTGTCTTCAGACCCCAGACCGACACGCTCGTATACCATACCCTTAACGCGCATCCGGCCGACACATCCGTGCTCACGATGGCCGGACTCTACTCCATCGCCACAGACAGTGTGGACAAGGGCCTGGAGTTCCTAAGGGAAAACATACGGCTGCACCCGGATGTCAAATCCGCCAGGACTGTCTACATGGGCCAGCTCTACAGCCTCCAGAGGTGGGACGGACTCATCGATGCGGCCACAGAGACGGAAAGAGCGTTTCCGGATGACTTCATGCTCAAGGAATTTCTCGCGATAGCATACTGGCAAAAAGACCAGCCCGGAAAAGCAGCCGGCGTGTACGAGAGCATTCTCAGACAGATTCCAGACGATCATCCGATGCTTATCAACTGCTATGCCGCCCTCGGAGACCTGTATCACGAGACCGGCAACCGGCGCAAGGCCTATTCGTATTACGAGAAGGGTCTTAGGATAGATGACAATTACAGCCCCATCCTCAACAACTACGCATACTTTCTGAGCGAGGAAGGCCGTAACCTGAAAAAAGCCGTGGAGATGAGCCGCAAGACCATACTCAATGAGCCGGAGAACTCCACTTACCTTGACACCTACGGATGGCTGATGTATCTGACCGGCGACTACGAGGAAGCCAGGAAATATCTGAAAAAAGCCATGGTTTACGGCGGAAAGGAAAGCGCCGTGATACTGGATCACTACGCCGAAGCGCTGTTTGCGCTGAAAGAATACAATCTCGCATTTCTCTACTGGAGCAATGCCGAGAAACTCGATCCTGACCTCGGAATAGGAAAGAAGATTATCGAGAAAAGAAAAGAATGCGGCAGACAATGAGACGGGCACTGATCATATTTCTAACAGCCCTTATATCGTTCCCGTTGTGCGCTCAGGACATCAGCGCGCAGCAGGAGCGCAAGCGGCAGATCGAACAGGAGATAGCAAACATCGACAAGCAGATCGGCAGTACATCCAGGAAACGCAAGCAGAGCCTCAACACACTCATACTCACCCGTCGTAAGATAGAGGCCCGCAAACAGCTGATAGACCAGATCGAGGATGAGATAAAGGGGTATAGCCGCTCCATAACGGCCTCACATGCCCAGATAGACCGCCTCAATTCCAGACTCGACACCCTCAGGAAATATCACACCGACCTTGTTCTCGGAGCATATAAGACACGCGACAACAAAGTATGGCTGCTCTATATCCTCTCAAGCAAGGACATCAACCAGGGTCTGCGCCGCTGGTCATATCTCAAGAACATATCGGCATCCATACGCGCACAGGCACAGCAGATAAAGGACACTGAATACGACCTTCAGACAGAGACCGCGCGCATGGAGCGCCTGCGATCAGAGTCCATGGAATCAAAGGCAGAGCTCGAACGGGAAAGGGACAAGCTGTCCGGCGAGGAGAGAAAGATGAACAGCCTCGTTGTCCAGCTCACCAAAGAGGAAAAGAACATGAAAAAGGAGCTGCAGAAAAAGCAGAAAGAGGTGGAGCGGCTCAATAAGGAGATTGAGCGGATATTGGCCGAGGCTGTCCGTCAGCAGAAAGCCGGGGAGGGAGCCAAGATCGACTACGCCCTTTCAGCCCAGTTCGGGGACAACAAAGGCAGGCTCCCATGGCCGGTCCGGAACGGAGTCGTCATCCAGAAATTCGGCCAGACATACCATCCGGTATTCAAGAGCCTTAAGATGCCGTACAACAACGGCATCAACATATCCGCACCTGCAGGAAGCGAGGCCACCGCTGTATTTGACGGAGTTGTAAAACAGATACTTGTCATGCCGGGTTACGACCAGTGCGTCCTCGTCCAGCACGGAGAGTACTTCACATTCTACTGCAAGCTCAGGCAGGTCTATGTCAAGAGCGGAGACAGGATAAGCACCGGCAGCCGCATCGGTGAGATAAGCCTCAACGAGGACGGCAATGCCGAACTGCACTTCCAGCTCTGGAAAGGCACCGACAAGCAGAATCCCGAAACCTGGCTCCGGTAAAACAATAATTGCTATTTTTGCTATATGATTCAGACTTTTTATTTCAACGACCTGCGCACCTGCTGCTATGTGCTCTACGACGAAGCGGGCGAGTGCGCTATAATAGACCCGGGCTGCATCAAGCAGTCGGAGAAGGACAGATTGGTGAAATTTATCGAGGACAATCACCTGCATCCCCGGATGATACTCCAGACCCACGGTCATTTCGACCATGTGATGGGCAACGCCTTCGTAACGAAGAAGTGGCACATACCCACATATATTGCTGTGGCAGACATTCCTCAGATAAGACGGGCTAGTTCATACGGAGGATATTTCGGCTATGAGTTCGAACAACCCTCCGAAGATCTCAGGGACATGAAGGACGGCGACATCATCAGCATAGGCTCCATACAGCTGAAAGTACTGGAGTCGCCAGGCCATACGGAAGGCGGAGTCCTGCTTTATGACGAGCAGGGCGGCTATGTGTTCACCGGCGACACCCTGTTCTGCGGCAGCATAGGCCGGACGGACCTGCCGGCCGGAGATTTTGACAAGCTCAGTGAGAGTATCCGTACCAAGGTGCTGCCCCTGCCGGCCGACACCATAGTATATCCCGGACACGGTCCCGCCACCGACATCGGACGCGAGAAGATGACCAACCCTTTCTTAGAAGACATCATAGCCAGGGAGATAGACAGGCAGCAGACTCCTGCGGAACCCCAGAACGCATAGTATGATGCAGGACAGTGAGTACATAGACATCTGCAGGGCCTCGGTCCACAACCTCAAGGACATATCGCTCAAGATACCGCGGCATGCCCTCGTAGTGGTCACCGGCCTGAGCGGCAGCGGCAAATCCTCGCTGGCATTCGACACCATCTACGCCGAGGCCCGCCGCCGCTATATGGACACTCTGTCCGCATACGCGAGACACTATATCGGCGTGATGGAGCGGCCCGAGGTAGAGAGCATCGACGGACTCAGCCCCACCATCGCCATCGAACAGAAGAGCACCAACCGCAATCCCCGCTCCACCGTCGGCACCATCACCGAGATTTCGGATTTCCTCAGACTGCTCTACGCCAGAGCTTCCACGGCCTATTCGCCCGTAACCGGCAAGCCGATGGTCAAATACACTGACGCAGGCATCATTGAGCTCATCATGAAAGAATACAGCGGGCGCAGGTGCATCATACTGGCACCTCTGGTAAAAGGCCGCAAAGGCCACTACCGGGAACTCTTCGACAGCCTGCTGAAAAAGGGATTCTCCTCAGTCCGGGTAGACGGAGAGATACGCCAACTGGGAGATATGACATCCGGTGTAGACCGCTACAAGGTCCATTTCATAGAGGCTGTGATAGACCGGGTCGTGCCTAAGGAGGAGGACGGGAAGCGCATTCGCAACTCGGTGATGTCCGCCCTGACTCAGGGCAAGGGCTCGCTGATGATTCTGGATCCCGACACAGGAGAGGTGCGCCATTTCAGCAAGCACTTCATCTGCCCCGACAGCGGCATATCCTTCCCCGAGCCGGCGCCCCACACATTCTCATTCAACTCTCCGGCCGGAGCCTGTCCCGTATGCAACGGTCTCGGCACCGTACGCAAGACAGACATGGCCAAGATAGTACCTGACCCCGAACTTTCCATAGCAGACGGAGGTATCGCTCCGCTGGGCAAGAAACGCGACAATACCGTATTCACGATACTGGAGGCAGTGGCCCGCAAATTCGGATTCTCCCTGTTCGAGCCGATAAAGGACATACCGGAGGACAAACTCAATATCATATTCAACGGTTCGGAGGACCTGATAAGAGTGGATACCCACGGAGGGCTTTCAGAGATGATAGCATTCCCCGGCCTACTGGCAAAGTTCGACAAAGACGATGAAGAGCGGGAAGAGAGTGCGGCGCGGAGGTTCTCGACGGATGCCGTCTGCCCCGAATGCCACGGCAAACGCCTCAGGAAAGAATCCCTGTGCTTCAAGATAGGAGGCCTTGATATCGCCGAAGTCTCCGATATGGATGTAAGCGTACTTTACGACTGGGTTGACCATCTGGAGGGATGCCTGGATCCCAGAGGCAAGGCCGTGGCCGCCGATATAGTAAAGGAACTGAGAGAAAGGATAGGTTTCCTGATAGATGTGGGGCTGTCATACCTCTCGCTGAGCCGGAGCACCATGTCACTCAGCGGCGGCGAGAGCCAGCGCATCCGGCTGGCCACCCAGATCGGCTCGAAGCTGGTCAATGTGCTGTATATCCTGGACGAGCCCAGCATCGGGCTGCACCAGAGCGACAACATAAAGCTTATCAACTCCCTCAAGCGGCTGCGCGATGAGGGCAACACGGTCATGGTCGTGGAGCATGACGAGGAGATGATGCGCAACGCGGACTGGATAGTGGATATAGGACCGGGAGCAGGAGAGAAAGGAGGAGAGGTGCTGTTCTCCGGACCGCCTCAGCTCAAACTGGATCCAGCGTACAGACTGCCGGAAAATCTTCCCGTCATAGACCATGAAGGCGAGGGCGGATACACCTTCGAGTATCTGAAAGGCTCGCGGCAGATAGCTGTTCCGGCATACCGCCGTCCCGGCAACGGCAAGTTTATAGAACTCAAGGGCGCATCGGGCAACAACCTGAAGGATATCGATATACGCATACCCTTAGGCTGCATCGTGGGCATAAGCGGAGTCAGCGGCAGCGGCAAGTCGTCTCTTATCAACGACACCCTAATGCCGGTAATCAGCAACAGACTCTACCGGTCCAAATACAATGTCCTGCCGTTCACTTCCCTGGAAGGACTGGACAACATCGACAAGCTCGTGGAGATAGACCAGTCTCCGGTGGGACGCTCTCCGCGCTCCAATCCAGCCACCTACACCGGCGTACTCACCTACATCCGCAACCTCTTCGCCGAGACTCCGGATGCGAAAATCCGCGGATTCAAGTCCAACAAGTTCTCCTTCAATGTCAGGGGCGGCCGCTGCGAGGCCTGCAAGGGTGCCGGCGTAGAGGTCATCGAGATGAATTTCCTCCCGTCGGTGACCGTCACCTGCAAGGAGTGCCACGGCAGGCGGTTCAACCCGGATGTCCTTGCGGTCAAATACAAGGGCAAGAGTATCAACGATGTGCTGGAGATGACCATTTCCCAGGCCGTAGAATTCTTCTCGCCCGTGCCGTCCATAGCCCGCAAGCTCAGGACTCTCGAAGATGTAGGGCTTGGATACATCCGCCTGGGCCAATCCTCGCTGACTCTCAGCGGCGGAGAGAACCAGAGGGTGAAATTGGCCGCCGAGCTCTCGCGCCAGGAGACAGGACGCACCCTGTACATTCTGGATGAGCCGACCACGGGACTGCATTCGGAGGACATAGCAGTGCTGCTGGATGTACTGCAGAGACTGGCAGAGGGAGGCAATACGGTCATCATCATCGAGCACAACTTAGATGTGCTCAAGTCCGTGGACTACCTCTTCGACATGGGACCGGCCGGAGGACGCGACGGAGGCCGTATCGTCTCGCAGGGCACTCCCGAGCAGGTCGCCGCAGACCCCGCATCCGTCACCGGCCCCTACCTCCTCCCCCTCTTGAACCTTAAAAAATAGTTTCATATTTACGAAACTTTTATTATATTCGCATCGTGGAATAGAGATGTGGTTATGGAATATGTGTTCAGAGTCATGCTGACAGATGAGGCGGTGGATTTTCTCAGTTCAATGCCGGCACAGGCACGGGACAAGATGAACGGCAATATCAGCCGGGCAGCTAAGGGAGAACGGAATACGGAAATTTTCAAGAAACTTCAGAACAGTGAAATATGGGAATTCCGAGCGGAACACAGAAGAATCTCATACCGTCTGTTTTCATTTTGGGACTCAGATGAGGAGACACTGGTGATAGCTACTCATGGGATAGTAAAGAAAACACAGAAAACTCCATCAAAGGAAATTGCAAAAGCAGAAGCAATAAGGAAAAAATATTTTAACAGCAAACAGAGATAAGTCATGACACAGGTAAAGCTTACACCCTTTGAGGATGTACTTGACGGGTTTTACGGCAAGAAAGGAACTCCCGCCAGAGATAAGTTCGAAGCTGACGTGGATGAGTCACTGCATGCCTACCGTATAGGGGAGGCGATTAAAAAAGCCCGTCTAGAGCAACATCTCACACAAGAAGAACTGGGAGAACGCCTAGGCGTCAAAAAATCTCAGATTTCCCGCCTGGAGCATGGATACAGCATAACCATTCCAACTATGAGCAGGGTATTCAAAGCCCTTGGTATTTCAACGGCTGTTCTGGACCTGGGAATGGCCGGCAAAGTAATTTTATGGTAAATGGAGATATGATTACGGTATACTGTGACAGCCTGCAGGGCTTTTATGACTGCGAACCCGGGATGACTATAGGTGAACTTTCCCGGAAGATAGACACCGGGTGCGGATATCCGGTAGTGGCCGCACTGGTGGACAATATGCTGAAGGAACTGACCTTTCCTATATACACACCGCACACCATAAAGTTTCTGGACTGCACTCATCCGGACGGACGCAGGACCTATTCCAGGTCTCTGTCATTCGTGCTGCAGAAAGCCGCCGTGGACATGTTCCCCGACCTGCAGCTGTTTCTGGACTATACCCTGCCCAACGGTCTGTACGGAGAGTTGCGCAGACCCGTAGACGGTGATGCCTTCGTCACGGAGCCGGCAGGAGCCGACAAGGTCGGGACATTGAGAAAGCGGATGGAAGAGATTATCCGGGCCGACCTGCCGTTCGAAAAGACCAAGATGACCAATGACGAGGCCGCTGCCCTGTTCCGCAGGAACGGACGCAGTGAGAAAGCCGCTCTCGTAGCGGACATGGAGAAATTCTTTGTCTCGGTATACCTGCTGGACGGCTATGCCGACACTTTCTACGGCCCGCTGCTGGAGCGCACGGGGCAGATCGACGTATTTGACCTCATTCCCTATGGTGAGGGATTCTGTCTTCAGGCTCCATCGGCCAGCGACCCGTCGGTAATATCTCCGTACAAATACCAGGACAAGCTCAGCGCGGTGTTTAAGGAAAACTCCGAATGGTGCTCCATCCTCGGAGCCCACGGCATCGGCTCGGTCAACGAGTCCGTCAAGAAAGGTCAGGCCAGGGAACTGATTGCCGTAGCCGAGTCCCTGCACGAGAGGAAGTACGTCAAGATTGCCGACATGATCCATGACAGGCGCGACAAAGTAAAGCTGGTCCTCAT
>DXAT01000015.1 GCA_019116965.1 Candidatus Coprenecus pullistercoris | reverse complement strand
GGACCAGCCTCAATAACGGTGCATGGGATATTCTTCCCATCAGCATCGAAAACGGAAGTCATTCCGATTTTTTTTCCAATTAATCCAGGCATTGGTTTAATTAATTTGTTGTTAATCAATGAACTAATAGTTCCCGCACACTTTTTGCGGGCTGCAAATATACCACTAATTTTTTAATTACCAACTTATTTTTTCATTTATCCACCTAATTTCCAGCCATTCCCATCCACCTTGCACAATGCTGCCCGGCGATGGAAACGCATAAAAAGGTTCCGGACCGCCGGGCAGCATTCAATCAGTTACAACAGCCGTCAATCGTCGGACTCTCCGTCTCTAATCTGGAAGAGCACAGGGAAGGCGTATGTCACATTTACCGGCTTGCCGTCAACATAGCCGGGAGTCCAGTCCGGTGACTCGGACACCACTTTTATGACTTCATTGTCTATAGACTCACACACTCCTTCAAGAAGATTAATATCTGACACACTTCCGTCCTTGTTGATCTTGAACTGCACAATAACCCTTCCTTCCATACCCGCCTCACGGGCATCCTCAGGGTAGACCAGCCGGGAAAAGAACCATTTTGGAAATTCATTCCGGGCATTACCGCCGTTGAACTTAGGCGGCATTTCCAGCGCAGAATATTCGTACACCTTGGCTGTGTCGGCAGACTCAGGCCCGGTGGCAACAAGTTCCACTGACCCAGCCAAAACAGTCAATGTATCCGTGCCGGACATTACATCATTGCCGCTATCCGTCGCATTGAAGCTCATAGCGGCCAGAAGCAGGGGCAGGCAGGCGATATACGCCAGTGCCGCCCATTTCGTAGTCTTTACTTTCCTAATCATAGCTATTCGGTTTTTAAGTTTGCTGTGACCAAAGCTGTTCGCGATTAGGAAACGGCTGTCTCCCACAGCTTTTCTCACCAGCAGAAGTTGATATTGAGTAGCATCGATGCCTTGTTTGAGCACAGCCTCGTCGGCCTCGTATTCATGCATCATCCGGAGTTCGGAGCGCATCATCCATACGAGCGGATTGAACCACTGGAGCGCACAGACCAGCGACATAAAAAGCATATCCGCCGAATGATATTGTCCGGCATGCGCACACTCGTGCATCAATATCTCCGGATGTCCGTCATAGTCGCTGCGGCTGATGACGACATGGTTCATGAAGCTGAACGAGGGCAGGTCATGTTCTGCAATATGAAGCATCACATACCTTTTCCCGTCATAGCAGTAACGCACACCTTTATATTGACGGATGACCTTGCGGATACGCCCCAATGACACTGCTGCTGATATAAAAACGGCGGTGAACCCGGCAGCATAGACCAGGCACGGAATCGCCTTCCAGTTCCATCCGTCCACGGCCGCCTCAGCAACTCTTTCGCCTCCGACAACCGTCTCCGGCAGAACAATCCGCAAAGGCAGATAATCAGCTACCGGGGCAGAGGGATCCACATTGATCCTGACCAGCGGCAGCAGCAGGCAGGCCACCGTCCCGGCCAGCAGGACCGCACGGTTGAGGCGGAACAGCGTGGTCTTCCTCATGAAAAGCATGAAGAAGGCATAGAATCCCGCCAGCAGCAGGGCCGTTTTCAATATCCAGTGTATCATTTTCTCAGGTTCTTACTTTCTATTTCCGCTATCAGGGCCTTCAGCTCGTCAAGTCCCATCTTCTCCTCCTCCACGAACTGCGAGACCAGACTGGTGTAGGAATTGCCGTAGTATCTCGACACCACGTCCCCGACAGTCTGTCCCCTGTACTCCCGCTCGCTCACCGCGACGCTGTACTGATACGAGTTCGCCATAGGCCTGCGCACCACGAATCCCTTTTCCTCCAGGAACCGGACCTGGGTCGCAACAGTATTATAATTAGGCCTCGGCTCGGGCATGGCCGCCACTATATCCCGGATGAACATGCTTTCTCCGCTTTTCCAGAGGATGTTCATCACCTCCTCTTCCTTAGCTGTAAGTCTCTGCTTCATATCTTTCTGTATCTATTTACCGCAAATGTAATCAAAATTCTCATAACTCCTAAATTTTTTAGTAGTTTTCTTAAATTTCTTAATACCACCCGGCAATCCGTCGCCAGCATCCCCCTCCACCACAATCCCTCCGCCTCACTTCCACAACGGCATCATTTCCCGCATTTCTCTGCCGTTGCGGCGCGAGTAGTAGTGATATAGGCGAACTGACAAAATGTCGCATAAATATTTGATTATCTGTATATTACAGACAATTTGGCAGGATTTTGCGACAAATTTACCGGGCCACGGGCGACTTGCGGCACTGGTCCGCAATTTGCGATATACTCTATCGAACGCCCGAAAGGGAGGGCGGAACGGAAACCCCGGTGAGGGGTGCCGGAAAGACTCCCGGGACCGGGACGGCAGAGGAAGCAAGGAGGTTCGGAAACGGACACTGCGACCGACGCCACGAAAGGCAGGCGTTCGGAAACATTTTAAGAAACAATTTAAAATTATGGAGGATAACATTATGGTACCCAGCAGAAGAACACAGCAGAATTGGCTGCCCGCATTTTTCAATGACTTTTTCGATGATGACTTCAGACATTTCGGCAATATGATGAGAACATCGTCACCTGCCATCAATGTCAAGGAAAACGACAAGGAGTACACGGTGGAGATAGCCGCCCCCGGTATGTCCAAAGATGACTTCAAAATCCGCATCAACGAGGAGAACGAGTTGGTAGTGACTCTGGAGCACAAGGACGAGCAGAAAGAAGAGAAGAAAGAGGAGAAATACCTCAGAAGGGAATTCTCCTACTCACACTTCGAACAGACTCTGCTTCTCCCGGACGACATCAAGAAAGAGGAGATCAGCGCAAGCATGGAGCACGGCGTGCTGAACATCACCCTGCCCAAGATGACTGAAGTTCCCGCAACTCCCAAAGAAAGATTCATCGACATCAAATAGCCTGCGGGCTGAATGACAACACTACGAGCCGCACTTCGGGCAACACCGGAGCGCGGCTTTTTTATTGACGAAAATTCGTACCTTTGCCCATGGGACCAATCGACGAAGCAATGACAAAATACAAAAAAGCCATAAAAGCGGTACTTGCACTGCCGGTGGCATGTACGGTATGTTACGGATGCGGACAGGACGCCTCGGATGCAGACGGACAGGAAGACCGCAAGCCGCTCAATATCATCTACATCATGAGCGACGACCACTCGTATCAGACCATAAGCGCATACGGTAGCCGTCTGATAGAGACGCCCAATATAGACCGGCTGGCCGACTCGGGCATAGTATTTACCAACAGTTTCGTAGCCAACTCCATCAGCGGTCCCAGCCGGGCCTGCCTTCTTACCGGCAAGCACAGCCACAAGAACGGATTCACCGACAACACCCGCACCTTCGACGGCAGCCAGCAGACCTTTCCCAAGCTCCTGCGCCAGGCCGGCTACGAGACAGCGGTCATCGGCAAGTGGCACCTGACCTCCGACCCCACCGGATTCGACTACTGGAACATCTTAGTCGGACAGGGCGAATACTACGACCCGGTCTTCATAGACAACGGCGAGCGCAAAGTCATCCACGGATATGCCACGGACATCACTACCGACATAGCCCTCGACTGGCTCAAGAATAAAAGAGATCCGGAAAAACCGTTCTGTCTTCTGCTGCACCACAAGGCTCCACACCGTACATGGATGCCGGACACAGCTGACCTTGGGGCATTTGACGACACATTCATACCATTGCCGGAGAATTTCTACGACGATTACGAGGGCCGTCCGGCAGCAGCCGCCCAGGAGATGGAGATAGGCCGCGACATGAACCTTATCTACGATCTGAAAATGGCCGACAAGGAAGGCACGGTACCTACGGGCGGCTGGCTCGGTGACTACGGACGGGAACTGTACGCCCGCCTTTCCCCGGAGCAGAAAGCCGCATGGGACGCCTACTACGACCCGATCATCGAGCGGTTCAAGGCCGACAGCCTCACAGGCGATGCTCTGACAGAATGGAAATACCGCCGCTACATGCGGGATTACCTGAGTGTTATCCAGTCTCTGGACCGAAACATAGGCCGTGTCTTAGACTATCTGATGGAAAGCGGCTTATGGGGCAATACTCTCGTCATCTACACATCTGACCAGGGCTTCTACATGGGCGAGCACGGCTGGTTCGACAAACGCTTCATGTATGAGGAGTCCTTCCGCACCCCTCTGCTGGCCCGTTACCCGGGCGGTTTTCACGGTGAGGTGGATGCATTTGTGCAGAACATCGACCACGCCCCGACCTTCCTCGAAATGGCCGGAGCACCCGTGCCCGACGACATCCAGGGCGGGTCCTACCTGTCTTTCCTGCGCACCGGCAAGGTCGAGCGCGGCAAGCACTGGCGTAAGTCCCTCTACTACCATTTCTACGAATATCCCGGAGAGCATTCGGTACGCCGCCACTACGGAGTCCGCACCGACCGCTGGAAACTCATTCATTTCTACGGAGACGACATCGACTGCTGGGAGCTCTACGACCTGAAAAAGGATCCGCACGAGATGAGCAACATCTATGGCAGCCGCTCTTACCGCCGCATCCAGAAGAAACTGCACAAGGAGCTCCGGCGGCTGCAGGCCCTCTATGACGACCCGGTGGAGCAGGAACTGGCTCTGGGAAATCAGTAAAATTCAGTAAAATGGAGAAGGAAGTACAATATTTCTTAGAATGCGCCCGCAAGTGTGCTGAGGCCGGGCTGCTCTCGTGCAGCAGCGGCAATCTCTCCCTGCGGTGCAAGGGACAGGACAATGAGGACTGCGCCCTCCTCTCTGCGACCGGCTCCTGGCTCGGGGAACTGCGGGAGGACCAGGTCGCTCTCTGCCGCATCAGTGACGGCGCATCCCTGAACGGAGTAGCGCCTACTATGGAGGCCGGATTTCACCTCGGGACCATGCGGAAAAGACCGGAAGTCGGCTGCGTCCTGCACTTCCAGTCTCCCTACGCCACGGTCGTAGCCTGCATGAAAGACAAGCCGACTGACTTCAATGTAACCCTCGAAGGACCGCTCTACATCGGCCGTGAAGTGCCGGTCGTACCATTCTATCAGCCCGGCAGCCCGGAACTCGCCGCTGCGGTAGTGGATGCCCTCACCGCCCACGATATTGTCCTGATATCCAACCACGGACAGGTCGCCTGCGGCACCGACTTCCCCGACACCTTCCGCCGCGCCGTCTTCTTCGAGATGGCCTGCCGCATCATCGTCCTCTCCCGCGGCAACTGCGCCACAATATGATTACGACAACCGTATAATTACCAAATGAGGGCTTTGGCTATGTAGAACAGCATCACACCTGAGGCGATAAGCTTTGCACCGGTTCCGGCGAGGAAACCGAGGAAAGAGCCAAGAGCTGCAAGCAGACCCTTTCCCATCTTCTTTCCGCCCCAATACAATTCGGCAACCAGAGCCCCGATAAAAGATCCGACTATCATACCCCATGGAGGGAAAAACACTATACCGGCTATCAGTCCGGCGGTAGCCCCTCTTGACGCATGCCTCGTACCGCCTGTGACCCGGGTCAGCCAGCCCGGCACCACATAGTCCAGGACAGTCACTACTACCGTGACTATCAGCATGATAATAAGCAGACGCCAGGTGATGTCGTCCTGAGCTTGAGGCGAGCCCCACAAAAACAACAGGAACATACCCGCCAGACTGCACGGAGGACCGGGCAGCACGGGCAGGATACAGCCGAGAAGGCCTACGATACCGAGTACCACGGCCACTACATCTATAAAAATTTCCATATTCCTTATTAATTTTTAATGATAAGCCATTCTCCTGTCGTGCCGCCTCTTCTGACAAGCCTTCCTTCTGCCCGTAGGCAATCGATAATCTTCCTGACCTGACGTTCACTCAGACCAAGTTGCTTTGACAATTCTGCTCTTGAAATCGAAGGATTGACTTTTACCAATCTTATCAATGCCTCAACTTTATTTGGGTCACCTTGGATCGCCTTTGGATCGCCTTGGATCGCCTTTGGATCACCCTGTAATTCAATTGTCCTCCAAATAACGACCCTGAAATCTTCTTCCTGGTAGAACTCAGGAGTCCTCAAACCATACTCACGGCATTTCCTGATAATGTCTTCCGTTCCTGTTCCGACTTTTTCAATATAGCCGCTCAAGTACATTGGATCGGCAAGCAGAGGATTTGCCGGCAATGATTTGTGCGGTCCATGAAGTTTCTGCACTGTCAGTCCATACGGCAATGTGCCAGGATTCCATATTTCAAGACGATCGCGGAACAACATTACCTGAACACTTGCATTACTTGTATAGTCTCTATGGCATACAGCATTTACAATGGCTTCCTTCACTGCATCAATCGGTAATTCAGGACGAGTCGGCACTGCCGCATTGCTCTCTTTTTCCCTTGTTCCTGTCCAATTATCTATACGGCTCATGACAAAACTTGTTGCCTGATCCACCAATTCGAAAACATCTCCTCTGTATATCTGGTAGGCAGGCATCGGCTTTTCTACCACATCTCCGTAAAACTGAGCACATTTCACTTCTGATGCTATGAAATATTTTTGAGGTTTCTTACCAAATAGAAGCAGTGCCGCATTGGCAACTCTGTCATTTTCATCTACCAAATCAAGGTGTGCAAGCAGTGTAGCTGGAGATGTTTCTACAGGAAGTGGAAAATTCCTCTTTGCACGGGCCATATAGATAAAATTTCTCATTTTATTTTCGTCCCGCACCATTATCACAAGCTGCATCAAATGGCTTCCATCTAATATATTCTTTTTCCTCAAGATATCGGACAAGAGACGCATACACCGAAGTCCGTAATCCATCTATATCCACAAATGTCTTGCGGACAATATCCCGTTCCACTTTCCGTATCAATAATGTTTCTTTGGGATGACGTTTATCTTCATCAATGCTTTTAATAAAAATCAACCGGTTCTTATGCAACTTCGCAGCCAGGTCGTATTCATGTTCTGTAGGCGATATACCTTCCGCATCCTCGTATCCGTATAAGTTGCCGTACAAGCCAAGATAGATATCACACATCTCAACCTCCTTCAGATATATGTGATTTGTCGGAAACTCATTAGCCGGTACTTCCTCAAAAATGAAAGGCTCGAAGAACTTACCCAACAATGCATCCGTCCTAATATAATAACAAAGCATAGCCCGTTCTTCAACAAACTCGCTTTGAACACTGCTTATGAATATTCTGATTCGCCTCATACCTATTGATCTATTATATTAAAAAACCCTGGTGTCGCAGGACTTCCTGCATCTTGGCGGACATCTCCAGGCATTCCTGTCGGGTGAAACGGAAGCGGGTGAAGACCTGGGCGAGATTGTCCGTGCCGTTGAGATCCACGAAATAACGGCTCTCGGGAAGGGCCTCCTTCTCAGCGTAGATGCGGTCGATATCCTCCGCCGCATAGTCGTGATAATGACCGTTGTGCAGGATAGCCTCCACCGGCAGGCGGTCTGTCTGCTCGGGAGTCTCGTCCGGCCAGCCGATAGTAACGGTCAGCACGGGCACCACTAAAGGCGGCAAGCGCAGGGCCTCGATGATCTTATCGGGATTGTAGACCGTCGTACCGAGGATGCAGGTACCCAGGCCGTGCTCCTCTGCCAGAGTTATGAATGCTTGGGCAAACAGCAGTGTATCAGTTGCCGCATTGATGAAAGACACGAAGTTGCCGTAGCCCGGTACTGCGTCCCGCTGCTCACACCACCGGCTGAACCTGTGGAAATCCGCACAGAATGTCAGCACCGCCGGAGCTTCCTCCACCATCGGCTGATGATGGTGCGCCTCAGCCAGGGCCTCCCTTTCCGGCCCGCCCTCAGTGACCACTAACGAATACAGCTGCATATTGCCCATAGTCGCTGCCCTCGAAGCCTCATGGGCCAGAACTTCGATCAGCCCCTCCGGCAGCCCGCGCCGCGAATATTTCCGGATGCTTCTTCTGTCCTTGAATTCCGTCATCATTTCATCATTTTCCAAACACCTACAAAAATACAAAACTTTCGATTCTGCTACTCTCCTCCTGCCCAAACTCATTCCACTCCAACTCATCCCGATATCCGCCCCTTTCACCTCCAATCTTTCACCTCACACCTCCAACCTCTCAACCGCAACGGCAGAGAATCACGGAAAATACTGCCCGTAAATTTTGAGCATTTCTCAAAAACTGTTCGTAGATTTGCATTCCGAATTCAACATGACTATGGCAAACGGAACTATCGAACAGCAGCTTCAGGACCACGGCATCCATCCGACCGCAGCCCGCATCCTCGTACTCCAGAAACTCTCGGAGCTCACCCACCCTGTCTCCATGACGGAGCTGGAGACGGAGCTGGAGACCATGGATAAGTCCACGATATTCCGCACGCTCAATGTCCTGCTGGAGCACCACGCGATTCATTCGTTCGAGGACGGCAGCGGGTCTGTAAAATACGAGATATGCCGCTGCGAGTCCACCGTCTGCCGGGTCGAGAACCGCCATATCCATTTCTACTGCGAGGAGTGCAACCGCACGTTCTGCATCGATGATGTGAAGATTCCCGTAGTGGAACTTCCTGACGGCTACGAAATTGAGTCCATCAACTATACCGTCAAGGGCCTCTGTCCCGAATGTTCCGGCCGCAAAGCCTGACTTCCATCACTGCAACCGGATTGCAAAGTGACCGGGCTGACGCATTTATGAAACCTGGTTGCATCCTGTCCTCCGTAATTTTGTGTCAGAAACCAATATGACAGAATCATGGCACACGCACATCATAATCACGGACATCATCACTCCGGGCAATCCGGACATGAAGGCAGGAGCATGAG
>DXAT01000014.1 GCA_019116965.1 Candidatus Coprenecus pullistercoris | reverse complement strand
GTATGTGGGCACCGCAAGTCTTGGCCGAAGCATACGCAGCGGCGGATACATCTGCAAGGCAGGAAAGTAAGTGGACCAAGGCATTTTCCCGTCTGACAGTAGGCGGCTACGGTGAGGCCGTGGGAACATATAATTTCTACAGTGACAATGTTTTCCGATATCAGTTCCCGGACAGTTACCGCGATTCTAAGGGTCATGCGCGCTTTGATCTGCCGCACGTGGTAATTATGCTGGGCTATGATTTCGGTAAAGGATGGACATTGGGAACTGAGATTGAATTCGAGCATGGGGGTGTGGAGGCTGCAGTGGAGATGGAGAATGAGGAAGCCGGTGAGTTCGAGAGGGAGATAGAGAGGGGAGGAGAGGTGGCTCTGGAGCAGTTCTGGATACAGAAGGAGTTCATGCCGGAACTCAATCTGAGAATGGGACATATCGTGGTGCCGGTCGGCGCGACAAATAACAAGCATCTGCCGACGGAGTTTTTCACGGCTTATCGTCCCGAGGGCGAGAACACCATCATTCCGTGCACCTGGCACGAAACCGGTATCAGCCTGTGGGGCCGCGCAGGGGACTGGAGGTATGAGGTTCAGCTGCTGCCGGGACTTAACTCAGTGTTTTTCAGTAATTCAGAATGGGTCCACGGAGGCTCGGCCTCACCCTACGAGTTCAAGCCCGCAAATCATCTTGCCGGAGCGTTCAGAGTGGACAATTACTCGGTAAAGGGTCTGCGGATGAGCCTGAGCGGTTATATCGGCAACAGTTTCAACAATGATATAGTGACTGAGGAGCGTTCCCGCTATGCCGGAGTAAAGGGCACGGTTATGATAGGTGCCTTCGATTTCGAGTATCAGGGACACGGACTTGTAGTCAGGGGTAATTACGATTACGGATATCTTAAGGACGCGCAGCTGATAGGAGCCTGGAACAGTTCGTCCATGAACAGCACGGAGTCTCCTTACAAGCATACTCTTGTGGGGCAGGCCGCAATGGCAGGCGGGGTAGAGGCCGGTTACGACATTTTCTCTGCTGTTAACAAGCTTTCCGGGAAACAGAAATTCTATGTCTTCGGGCGGTACGAGTATTATGATTCCTATATCCCGGCTCCGGCCACTACAGATTATCCGTGGACGGACAAGCATCGTATCGCTGTGGGTATCAACTATTATCCTATTGACGAGATCGTCATAAAGGCCGAATATTCCCACCGTTTCCTGAAGAGCCAGTATATTGACGAGCCGTCGGTTTCGATAGGCATAGCCTACGCCGGATTTTTCAAATAGCAGATACATTAACAAACAAATAACGTAAAGGAAAAATGAAAAAGTTTATCTATTTCGCGGCAGCTGCATTGGTGTTTGCCAGCGCCGCATCCTGTGAGCAGAACGGAGGAGAGACGGACATCACCAACCCCTACGATGAGCAGTTCGCCAAAATAGCAGACCGTTTTGTCAACGAAACTGTAATTCCTACCTATGAGGCTCTTTCTACATCAACGGCCGAGCTGGAGACTCTGCTGCAGCAGCTCAAGGAAGACAAGTCCCAGGCCACCTTGGAGGCCACCTGCGAGAAATTCCTTGAAGCCCGCGCCTGGTGGGAAAAAAGTGAGGCCTTCCTTTTCGGACCGGCCACGGATTTCGGAGTGGACCCTCATATCGACTCATGGCCTCTCGATGTGGACGCCCTCAATATGGCTCTGAGCAACACTGACCAGATCAATGCCATGAACGGAGAGGGCGGCGATCAGTTTGCCGGTGACAATCTCGGCAACACCGTTCTGGGTTTCCATGGCATCGAGTACATCCTTTTTGAAAACGGAGGTCCTAAGAATATCGCCGATATCAATGAGCTGCATCTCATCTATGCCGCCGCAGTGGCAGGCGACCTGCGCAACCGCTGCTGGCAGATGGAACTCGGCTGGGCCGGTGAAGACGGAGTCGCTGCAGAGCGTCTGGAAAAAGTGGCTGACCAGCTTGAGCTCCCTTACACTGTCAACGGCGGTACTTCCTCATACGGAGACAATATGCTCAATGCCGGCAAGCCCGGAAGTTCCTACAGCAGCATGACCTCGGCCATGGAGGCTATTATCGACGGCTGCAAGACCATCGCCGACGAGGTGGGAACCATGAAGATAGGCAAGCCTTATTCGGGAGAGGATCCCAACTACATCGAGTCTCCCTACAGCCATAAGTCGATTCAGGACTTCTATGACAATATAATCAGCATCCAGAGCGTCTACATGGGCGGCATCGAGGGAAACCGTGACGAGGCCAATTCCCTTCACGGCTTCCTGGCAGAGCACAACAAGTCAGTGGATGATGCGGTGATGGCCGCTATAGACAATGCTCTCGCCAAGATTCAGGCCATGAAAGCTCCTTTCGTCAACAATATCAACGACCCTTCGGCCGGTGAGGCAAGCGAGGCCTGCAAGGCTCTCGACGAGGTTCTCGGCCAGGCCAAGGATGCCGTACGCAACGCAGAGTAACAGACTATGAAATTCAGATACCTTTCATTACTGGCAGCCGCAGCCATTGCCTTGACAGCCTGCCATGAAGACCCCAACGGCAAGGATCCTGACAACAACGGAACGGATCCTGATGTTAATCCCGAGATATACGCCGGAGGTCTTCTCGGAACTACATTCAACTCATCTGCATCGGCATTTGAGGACCCTGCTCCTGCCGTAGAAAAAGCCGGTCTCACCGACCGGTTCAAATACGGCGAGTATTTCTTTGAGCGCTCCTATACCCAGACCGCCGAGCCTTTCGACGGTCTCGGTCCGCTCTACATCCGCAATTCCTGTCAGGCCTGCCACCCCGGATACGGTCACGGCAAGCGTATGGAACGCTACCGCTGGGACGACTGGGGCAACGGCTATCTGCTGGTAGTCTATGACAAGAGCAACGATGCTTATCTGTCCTCCCTCACCGGCATGCCTCAGACTGCGGCGGTGGAGCCTTTCAAGGCCCCTCTGGATGAGGACCAGATAACCATCCAGTGGCTCACATACGTGGATGAATGGGGCAACAAGTTTCCGGATGGGGAAACATATGAGCTCATCTATCCGGAAGTGACCATACCGGAGAGCGCTTTCTACGTGCCTATCCAGTCCGGCGGCAAGGACATCCCTCATTCCCAGGTGGGTGTACGGCTTGAGACCACTATCGGAATCTACGGCACAGGTCTGCTGGACGCTATCCCCGACGATTCCCTTAAGGCCCAGTACGCAAAGGAAGAGGCTATGGGAATTCCTATCAATCCTGCTTTCTTCTCCGGAGGTGAGTGGGTGAAGCAGTATTCAAACACTCTTCAGGGTGATGGCGAGCAGCATCCATTCCGCTTTACCTACGCCCTCTCCCGCGGCGCTCTGCAGGATGGTCCCGGTGCCAATGCTATCTGGAACATCACCAATGTTACCCGCAGCGACCGCCGCTACCATTATATGACCGCGGCATACGCCACCACAGCATCCCAGGATCCCGATGTTCAGAACGGCTTCTATGCCTTCCTGGATAACTTCGAGGCTAAGTATCCCGAAGCTAAGGGCAGATGGCGTACCGGCGATGTGGAGGCCGATATCTACAATTTCCTGATGGCTCAGGACCTTCCTGTAGAAATGAGCGATGAAGAGTACACCGACCTGATGATCTGGCACCGTGGCCTGGCCGTGCCTGCCGCGCGTAACCTGGATGACGAGGATGTACAGCGTGGCCGTCAGCTCTTCCGCGAAATCGGCTGTGCCACCTGCCACCGTCCTTCATGGACTACCGGACCGGACGAGTTCAACGATCCAAACAACTTTTTCGCCCGCGGCGATACTGAGCTGCCGAAATATCCCAACCAGACTATCTGGCCTTACAGCGACTTGATCCAGCACCA
>DXAT01000013.1 GCA_019116965.1 Candidatus Coprenecus pullistercoris | reverse complement strand
GATCTTAAGGTTCATCTCTTCCGGCAGACCGCCTACATTGTGGTGGGACTTGATGGTCTGTGAGGGACCGTTGACGGAGGTCGACTCTATCACGTCCGGATATATGGTGCCCTGGGCGAGCCAGGATGCGTTTTCTATCTTATGTGCCTCCGCATCGAAGACCTCGATGAAGGTGCGGCCGATGGCCTTGCGCTTGGCCTCGGGGTCGGATATGCCCTCGAGGGCCTTGAGGAAGAGCTCGGTGGCGTCCACTCCGCGGACGTTGAGACCCATGTCCTGGTAGGAGGCCAGCACGGACTCGTACTCGTCCTTGCGCAGCAGCCCGTTGTTGACGAAGATGCAGTGCAGCTGCCGTCCGATGGCCCTGTGCAGCAGGACTGCCGCCACGGAGGAGTCGACTCCGCCGGAGAGGCCGAGGATGACATTGTCCTGACCTATTTTCTCCCTTAGGGACTCAATGGAACTTTCGATGAATGATGCCGGAGTCCAGTCGCCCTTGCAGCCGCAGATGCGCATGGCAAAGTTCTCCAGGAGCTGAGGGCCGTAGGTTGAGTGATAGACTTCCGGATGGAACTGGACGCACCAGGTCTGCTCATCTTTTATATGATAGGCGGCGTTGACCACATCGTCGGTGGAGGCTATGACCTCCGCACCTTTCGGAAGACGGGCGATGGTGTCGCCGTGGGACATCCATACCTGCGAGTCGGAGGGAATGCCTTCGAACAGGGAGCACTGGCTCTTGATGTGCATGATGGCCCGGCCGTATTCACGGGCGATGGAGGGATTGACCTCTCCGCCGTAGCGGTGGGCGATGTACTGGGCGCCGTAGCAGATGCAGAGCATGGGGAAGCGGCCCTTGATGCCGGAGAGATCGGGAGACGGAGCTTTCGGGTCACGGACAGACCATGGACTGCCGGACAGAATGACACCGCGGACACTGTCGTCCATGTCGGGTATCTTGTTGAATGGATGTATTTCGCAGTAAACATTCAGCTCTCTGAGTCTGCGGCCTATAAGCTGGGTGACCTGTGAGCCGAAATCGAGGATGATTATCTTCTCCGTCATAGTTGAAAGGATGCTGTTAATTTTTAATGTCAGGGTGCAAATTTAAGTAAACTGAATTAATTTTGCGCCCCGAATATGCAAAACATTAGAAATATAGCCATCATCGCCCATGTCGACCACGGTAAGACTACTTTGGTGGACAGAATGATATATCAGGCGAAGCTCGTCAGGGAAGACGGAAAGCACGGGGGCGACCTGATCCTGGACAACAATGATCTGGAGCGCGAGAGAGGTATCACTATCCTGGCCAAGAATGTATCTGTGCCTTACAAAGGCGTAAAGATCAATATCATCGACACTCCGGGTCACGCCGATTTCGGAGGCGAGGTCGAGAGGGTTCTCAACATGACTGACGGAGTGCTGCTTTTGGTGGATGCCTTCGAGGGCACTATGCCGCAGACCCGTTTCGTGCTGCAGAAGGCCATCGAGATGGGCAAGAAGCCTATCGTGGTGATCAACAAGGTGGACAAGCCCAACTGCCGTCCCGACGAGGTCAACGAACAGGTATTCGACCTGGTGTTCTCGCTCAACGCCACGGAGGAGCAACTGGACTTCAAAACCGTCTATGGCAGCGCAAAGCAGGGTTGGATGTCCCTCGACTGGCGCAATCCGACAAATGATATCATACCTCTTCTCGATACAATCGTAGCGGAGATACCTGCGCCGGAGTATGTGGAGGGTACGCCCCAGATGCTTATATCGTCATTGGAATATTCGCCTTATGTCGGCCGGATAGCGGTAGGAAGGGTAAGCCGCGGGACTCTGACGGCAGGTATGCAGATATCCCTCTGTAAGAAAGACGGTACGATAGAGAAACAGAGAATAAAGGACCTGATGGTCTTTCAGGGGCTTGACAAGAAGAGTGCGGAGAAGGTGGAGTGTGGGGATATATGTGCGGTGGTAGGACTTGATGATTTCGAGATAGGAGATACTGTCGCTGATTATGAGAATCCGGAAGCACTGCCTCCCATCACGGTGGACGAGCCGACGATGAGTATGCTTTTTACTATCAATGATTCTCCGTTTTTCGGTCGAGAGGGCAAGTTCGTAACATCCCGTCATCTGAAAGAGCGTTTGGAAAAGGAGCTGGAGAAAAACTTGGCCTTGAGGGTAAAGCCGGGCTTGGGAGCCGATTCCTTCATAGTGTACGGACGCGGTGTGCTGCATCTGTCGATTCTGATCGAGACTATGCGCCGTGAGGGGTTCGAGCTTCAGGTAGGTCAGCCCAAAGTGCTCGACAAGAATATCAATGGTGTCCGCTGTGAGCCGATAGAACTGCTGACCATAGACCTGCCGGAGGACATGGTGGGCAAGGCCATAGAGATATCCACCAGGCGCAAGGCATCCCTTACTCACATGGAGACCCGCGGGGACAGGGCGCATCTGGAGTTCGACATCCCGTCCAGGGGGCTTATCGGTCTGAGAAGCAACCTGATGACCGCCACCCAGGGAGAGGCCGTAGTAGCGCACCGTTTCAAAGGTTACGAGCCGTATAAGGGTGAGATAGAGAAGCGCAACAACGGCTCCCTCGTCTCCCTCGAGACAGGCCTTTCGGTGGCATACGCCATGGACAAGCTTCAGGACCGCGGCCGCTTCTTCATCGATCCGGGCGAGGAGATATATGCCGGTCAGGTGGTGGGTGAGCATACCAGGGCGAGCGACCTGTCCATCAACATCTGCAAGACCAAGAAACTGACCAATATGAGGGCGTCCGGCTCGGATGAGAAAGTGATGCTGCCGCCGCCGATCAAGTTCTCATTGGAAGAGGCTTTGGAATATATTCAGGAGGACGAACTGGTGGAGGTTACGCCCAAGTCAATGCGTCTTAGAAAGATAATTTTGGATGAAAACGAAAGAAAACGCAGAAAAGGTTGATGTTTTATCCAAAATTTTTATATCTTTGCCGCCCTTAATGTTATCGGGCAATGAACTGCAGGATAGAGATACGTGGGCTTTCATACGGGGAACATCCGTTTAATTTTAAGGTTGACGGAAGTTTCTTCGAGGCATATGAGAGTGATACAGTCTCGGATGCTGATCTCGATGTGACGGCTGTGGTACTTAAGGAACGCGGACGCATGGCATTGAATCTCAGCATTGTCGGCAATGTGATAGTCAAGTGTGACAGGTGTCTTGCCGACCTGACTGTACCGGTGGACATCAAGGCTCCTTTTTCGGTGATGTTTTCCCAGTATGCAGAAGAGGACAGCGGAGAGGGTGCCGAGGATGTGATACTTTTAGACAGCGGTTCTGCTGATATTGACTTGAGTCAGATAATATATGACTATGTCAATCTCAGTCTCCCGATAAAGAAGGTTCATCCGGACGGTCAGTGTGACCCGGTGATGATGGAAAAGTTGAAGGATATATTGAAATAGAATAATTTAAAATTTGAAATAAGATGGCACATCCCAAACACAAACTTTCTAAACAGCGCAGGGACAAACGCAGAACGCATGACAAGCTGACTCTTCCTGCACTTTCCAAGTGCTCCAACTGCGGAGCCACAGTACTCTATCACCGCGTATGCCCTGAGTGCGGCTACTATCGCGGACGTCTTATGGTCGAGAAGACTGTAGAGTAGTATAAGGCATACGGCCCCATAGTTCAAGGGATAGAATGGAAGTTTCCTAAACTTTAGATACAGGTTCGAGTCCTGTTGGGGCTACAGAGGCTGCGCCGGAATCGGCGCGGCCTTTTTTTATCTGCGGGGGTGATGGGACAGAATGTTCTCCTGCAGGCGGCGTGAGTCGATATGAGTGTAGAT
>DXAT01000012.1 GCA_019116965.1 Candidatus Coprenecus pullistercoris | reverse complement strand
ATAGGCATCAGGAAAGGTTTCTCGTTGTCACGAACAGGCAGGGGGATGTATTCGTCAACTGCGTTCATTAGCTCCATAACCTTCTCAACCCATTTGGGTTCGCCGTTGAGGGCGCCGAGGGCGGAACCTGCGATAACAGGAGCGTTGTCACCGTCGAAGCCGTAGAAGCTCAGAAGCTCACGAACCTCCATCTCAACGAGCTCGATCATCTCGGGATCGTCAACAATGTCGACTTTGTTAAGGAAGACAACGATTCTGGGCACATTCACCTGACGGGCGAGCAGGATGTGCTCACGGGTCTAGGGCATAGGACCGTCGGTAGCGGCAACTACGAGGATGGCACCGTCCATCTGAGCGGCACCCGTAACCATGTTCTTCACATAGTCGGCGTGGCCCGGGCAGTCTACATGCGCGTAGTGACGGGTCTCGGTCTGATACTCAATATGCGCGGTGTTGATGGTGATACCGCGTTCCTTTTCCTCAGGAGCATTGTCAATGGAGTCGAAAGAGCGGACCTCAGAAAGTCCTTTTTCAGCCAATACCTTGGTGATGGCTGCGGTAAGAGTGGTTTTACCGTGGTCAACATGGCCGATAGTACCTATGTTAACATGCGGCTTGTCTCTTTTGAAAGTTTCTTTTGCCATAATGTGAGATTTAATTTAATGTAATAATAAATTGAGCCGGTGATGAGATTTGAACTCATGACCTCTTCCTTACCAAGGAAGCGCTCTACCCCTGAGCTACACTGGCTTTTTAGAGCGGAAGACGAGGTTCGAACCCGCGACCCTCAGCTTGGAAGGCTGATGCTCTACCAACTGAGCTACTTCCGCCTTTTTCGTTTTGAAGGGGCATCTTCTGCGTCACTGCTCGTCGCTCGCATCGTCGCATTTCTTGAATCTATCCCTTCAAAACGAAAAACCTCCCGTTCATTCAGGGCATCTTCTGAGTATGCCTCTTCATATATGTGTGGGGAGAGAAGGATTCGAACCTCCGAAGGCGTGCGCCAGCAGATTTACAGTCTGCCCCAGTTGGCCACTTTGGTATCTCCCCGTATAGTTGTAAAATCTTTATTTCAAAGTACTTGAGCCGATAGAGGGATTCGAACCCACGACCCGCTGATTACAAATCAGCTGCTCTGGCCAACTGAGCTATATCGGCAGCTCTTCTTTTGGGACTGCAAAGATATATTTTTTCTGAATAAATGCAAAAGATTTTATCAAAATTATTCAACTATCGCATTGAAGATGTCATCCGTGCTGAAGCCGCATTCATGCGTAAGCTGCTTTACAGAGCCCTGTTCGATGAATCGGTCGGGTACGCCGAGGCCCCTGACCGTGATGCCGGGTGCGTGCTCCGATACAAATGAGCAGACTGCGTCATGCAGTCCGCCGGTAACGGAGGCGTCCTCTACGGTTATGATTCTGCGTACTTTCGAGCAGACATCCTTCATGATTTCCTCGTCTAACGGCTTGAGGAAGCGCATGTCGTAGTGGAGTACCTGTGTGCCCCGTTCCTCGGCGGCCTTGCGGACGGCCTCGGCGCCCCTGTTGCCTATAGGCCCTATAGTGAGCAGGGCCACATCCTTTCCGTCATGGAGCAGCCTGCCTTTGCCGACAGGGACAGGCTTAAATCCGACACCTCTCCATGGCGTGCCTTCTCCCGCTCCGCGGGGATACCTTATAATAATAGGGCCGTCTATATCCGGGAGGGTAGCGGTGTACATGAGATTGCGCAGCTCCAGCTCGTTGAGCGGGGAGGCGATGACCAGATTCGGGATTGCCCTGAAGGCGGCCATGTCGAAGACTCCGTGATGGGTGGCTCCGTCCTCTCCGACCAGTCCGGCTCTGTCGAGGCACAGTACCACTTTCAGTCCCTGCAGGGCGACATCGTGTATGACATTGTCGTATGCTCTCTGCATGAAGGATGAGTAGATGTTGCAGAAAGGGAGGCGTCCTGCAGCGGCAAGTCCTGCGGAGAATGTCACGGCATGCTGTTCTGCGATACCTACATCGAATGTCCTTTCGGGAATCTCCCTCATCATGATGTTCATGCCGCAGCCGGATGCCATGGCCGGAGTGACGGCGACTATGTTCCTGTCTGCCTTGGCGAGTTCGAGAAGAGTCTCGCCGAATACATCCTGATAGCGTGCGGGACCGCCTGCTGCGGGGATGCTCCGCACTCCTGTCTCCGGGTCGAATGTGCC
Source organism: Candidatus Coprenecus pullistercoris (assembly GCA_019116965.1). Classification (GTDB taxonomy): domain Bacteria; phylum Bacteroidota; class Bacteroidia; order Bacteroidales; family UBA932; genus Coprenecus; species Coprenecus pullistercoris. The sequence goes on along the minus strand of DXAT01000012.1, from coordinate 34,661 downwards.
GGGGGCGTGCCATACGGTCTGGTCCTGTTCCGCCGGTTTGTATCCCTTTCCTTTCTTGGTGATCACATGCAGCAGTTTAGGGCCCCTGATGTTGCGCAGGGAGGCCAGGGTGGTGGTCAGCTGTCCGATGTCGTTGCCGTCTATGGCCCCGAAGTAACGGAATCCGAGGGATTCGAACAGCGAGCCGCTCTTGAGTATCGCCATCTTGGTACTGAACATGAATTTCTGTACTCCGCGGCGCAGACGGGAGGAGCCGATGGTCTCCCAGATGTGGTTCTTGATCCGGTTGTAGGTCTCGGAAGTGGAGATCTTGAGCAGATAATTGTGCAGGGCGCCCATGCCCTGGTCTATGGAGATGTGGTTGTCGTTGAGTATGACCAGGATGTCGGTTTTCATAGAACCGGCGTTGTTGAGACCTTCGAGGGCCATGCCTCCGGTGAGGGCGCCGTCTCCGATGACGGCCACCACTTTCTCGTCCGAGCCGGCGAGCTTGGCCGCAACGGCCATGCCGAGGGCGGCTGATACGGAAGTGGAGGAATGACCGGTGCCGAATGTGTCGTAGACGCTTTCGGACATCTTGGGGAATCCGCTTATGCCCTTGTAGGTGCGGTTGGTGCGGAACTGCTCCCGGCGGCCGGTTATGATTTTGTGGGCGTAGGCCTGGTGTCCTACATCCCATACGATTTTATCGGTCGGGGTGTCGAATACATAGTGCAGGGCTACGGCAAGCTCGACAGCGCCGAGACTGGCCCCGAGATGTCCGGGATTCTTGGCGCAGCATTCGATCATGTAGCGCCTGATCTCGCTGCAAAGGGTCTCAAGCTGTTTGACAGACAGGCCCCGAATGTCTTCGGGGCCGTTGATGGTTTCCAGAAGAGACATGCCGGCTATTTCCTGAAGATAGTCTCCGCACGGTCGGGACCGAGAGAGATGACGGTAATAGGAACGCCGGTCTCCTGTTCGATGAATGAAATGTAATCCTTGAACGCTGCGGGAAGGTCTTTCTCGCTCCTGGCTCCGGTCAGGTCGCAGTTCCAGCCCTTGAATTCTTTATATACAGGAGTAATCTCCGCGTAGGTGTCGTAGGGAACGCTGTCGTGGCGTTTGCCGTCCACTATGTATCCGACGGCCACTTTGATAGTGTCGAAAGTATTCATGACATCAGCCTTCATCATGATCAGTTCGGTGACTCCGTTGAGCATGACGGCGTATTTGAGGGCTACCATGTCAAGCCAGCCGGTGCGACGGGGGCGTCCGGTCGTAGCTCCGAACTCGTGACCGTGGACGCGTAGTTCCTCTCCGGTCGCGTCGAAAAGCTCCGTGGGGAACGGACCGCTGCCGACGCGGGTGCAGTATGCCTTGAAGATGCCGTAGACATTGCCTATGGTGCCGGGAGCGACTCCGAGTCCGAGGCATGCTCCGGAGCATGTGGTGGTGGACGATGTCACAAAGGGGTAGGATCCGAAGTCTATGTCAAGCATTGATCCCTGGGCTCCCTCCGCAAGTACGCTCTCGCCCTCTGCGAGCTTCCTGTTGATGAAGTACTCTCCGTCAACGAGGTCGAATGTGCGCAGGTAGTCGACGGCTTCCATCCATTCCTTGGCATCCGTGTCCGGGTCGTATGTGTAGTCGAATTGTTTTAAGAAGGCTATGTGCTTGTTCTTCAGTGCCTCGTAGCGGGCCTGGAAGTCGGGTGCGAGGATGTCCCCGACCCTGAGTCCGTTGCGTCCGGTCTTGTCCATGTAGGCGGGCCCGATGCCCTTGAGTGTAGAGCCTATCTTGGACTTGCCCTTGGCGGCTTCCGAGGCCGCGTCTATAATCCGGTGGGTGGGGGTGATGAGGTGGGTTTTCATGGATATCCGGATCCGCTCCCGGACAGGAACGCCGAGCTTCTCAATCTCGGAGCATTCTTTCCGGAAGATAATCGGGTCAAGTACCACGCCTCCTCCTATGAGGTTCTCCGTACCGTCGCGGAAGATGCCGGAAGGAACCGAGTGCAGGACGAAACTGCGGCCTGCCCAGTGTATGGAGTGACCGGCGTTGGGTCCGCCCTGAAAACGGGCAATGGTGTTATATCTGTCGGCAAGGACATCCACGATCTTGCCTTTCCCCTCGTCTCCCCACTGGAGTCCGAGGACTACATCTACTTTTGCTTTATCTTTGTTCATGTCTGTCATCAGGTAAAATGTTAAAACGGCAGGTCGTCGCCAATCTCATCTCCGGACAGATCTGCGGCCGGAGACTGCTGCGGCTGTGTTGCCTGCGGCTGGGACTGGTAGACGGGTGCCTGTGAGGGACGCGCGCTCTGGCCCTGCCATCCGCCGCCCTGTCCCTGGGCAGCCGGGTTGTCGGCCTTGCGTCCGAGAAGCTGCATGTTGTCCGCTACGATCTCAGTTACATATCTGGTGTTGCCGTCCCTGTCGTTGTAGGAGCGGGAGCGTATGCGGCCTTCGATGAAAAGCTGTGTGCCTTTCCTGACATATTTGTCCGCAATATCTGCCAAGTTTCTCCAGCATACGATGTTGTGCCATTCGGTCTGCTCTCTGTTCTCCCCGGAGATGCGGTCTCTGTAGCGCTCCGTGGTGGCCAGAGAGAATGTCGCCGTCACCACACCGCTTTCCAGATGCCTGACTTCGGGGTCTTTCCCCGCGTTGCCTATCAAAAGGACTTTATTCAATGACATAGTAGGATTGATTTAAAATTCGGACTGCTAAGATAGCATTATTTTTTGCCATTTCAGCTAAAAAACGGTACTTTTGAGACCTAATTAATCCTAATACCTCAAATCAAATGCAAGAAAAAGTAGCAAAGATGCTCAACGACAGTGTGGTGGCGCGTTGGGCCGCGCTGATTCTCATCGCGCTGATGATGTTTTTCGCATATATGTTCGTGGATGTGATGTCGCCTCTGAAGTCTCTGGTGGAATCTGCCAGAGGCTGGGACAGCGGTACATTCGGAACATACGCGGCATCGGAGTATATACTCAATGTGTGTGGTTTCCTGATATTGGCCGGTATCATCCTGGACAAGATGGGAATCCGTTTTACCGGTACGCTGTCGGCGTCGTTGATGGTGCTCGGAGCGGGCATAAAGTTCATCGGCATAAGTGACTGGTTCCAGACGACAGGCTTCAATGAGTGGCTCAATTCCTGGTGGACTGCAATGCCGGGAAGCGCGAAGATGGCTTCGCTTGGATTCATGATATTCGGCTGCGGCTGCGAGATGGCCGGAACCACGGTGTCAAAGTCTATAGCAAAATGGTTCAAAGGTAAGGAGATGGCTCTCGCCATGGGTCTTGAGATGGCTATAGCCCGTCTCGGAGTGTTCGCCGTCATGTGGCTCGCTCCTATAATCTCCGAGCGCTTCGATCAGTCGGTTGTGGCTCCTGTCGGATTCTGTACGGCCCTTCTTCTCATAGGCCTTATAAACTATATCATATTCTCGGTGATGGATTCGAAGTTCGACAAGCAGCTTGTGGCTGCCGGTATGGCGACAGAGGAGAAGTCTCCCGAGGACGAGTTCCATATCAAGGATCTGAAAAAGATATTCTCAAGCAAGATGTTCTGGCTGGTGGCCCTGCTTTGCGTACTTTATTATTCGGCTATTTTCCCCTTCCAGAGGTATGCTCCCAATTATTTGGAGATTACCCTCGGTGTTGATAACGGTACGGCTGCCCAGCTGTTCAGTTTCTTCCCTATCCTGGCGATGATACTCACACCTGTGCTCGGTATTTTCCTGGATCGTGTAGGAAAAGGCGCGACAATGCTCATGCTCGGGGCGATCATCATGATTGCCTGCCATCTGTCATTCGCATTCCTGCTGCCGATATTCCCTTACAAATGGCTGGCAGTGGCGCTGATAGCCATACTCGGAGTAAGTTTCTCCCTCGTTCCCGCGGCTTTGTGGCCCAGCGTCCCGAAGATTATCGACGAGAAGGTTCTCGGCAGTGCCTACTGCCTTATCTTCTGGGTACAGAATATCGGTCTGTGCCTGGTTCCCCTGCTGATAGGCAAGGTGCTCCAGTCTACAGGCGGATATCTCGCTCCTATGATTATATTCTCCTCATTCGGTATCCTGGCATTTATCCTGAGTTTCCTGCTCAAGGCCGAGGACCGTCGGAAGAAGTACGGTCTGGAGCTTCCGAATGTTGTGAAGAAAGAAGAATAAGCTGCGGATATGAGCAGACTGCTGAAGACGCTTAAAGATACTGGGGCCATCCGATGGGTGGCCCTTTTGTGTCTGGCCCTGCCGATGTTCGCATCGTACTTTTTCGACGATATATTCTCGACCATCAGCCAGGAGTTCGAGGATCCGTCGATGGTGGCCCTCGGCTGGTCCATGGAGGACTACGGGTATTACAGAAGTGCCTATTCCCTGCTGTGCATCTTCGGAGGCCTTATCATATGCGGTATGCTGCTGGACCGTTGGGGCGTGCGGCTGACAGGCTCGGTGTTTGTCGCTCTCATGGTCGGCGGTGCGGCTCTGATAGCATACGCGATATCCGAGAGTTTCGCAGACAGCCGTTTGTGCGGATGGCTCTCCGGGGTATTCGCCAAGCCGTCGCTGTCGCTGGCCTACGCCGGGTGCGCGATGTTCGGCCTGGGCAGCGAGATAGCCGGAGTGACGGTCAATAGGGCCATTGCCAAATGGTTCAAGGGCAGGGAGATAGCCTTGGCGATGGGACTGCAGCTCGCCTTGGCGCGTCTGGGCACTGCTGTGGCTCTGATAGTAGTGCCGCGGATTGTCAATACTGAGGGCTATATACCGTTTGCCGAGACATCGAGGCCGGCTGCTGTCGGTCTGGGACTGCTGCTCATGGCTTTGGTTCTCTGGGCTTTGTTTGTGGCCATGGACCTGCGTTTCGACCGATGCAGGGGACTGTCCGCCGCGGAGGCAGGGATGCGTACGGCCCCAGAGGACCGTTTCCGTTTCAGGGATGTGATAAAGGTCATCACCAACCGGCATTTTCTGCTGGTGTCCCTGCTGTGCGTATTCTTCTATTGCTGTGTGGTGTCTTTCCGCAAATTCGCCACGGCCATACTGATGCCCCGTTTCGGTATCGACAGCGATGTCGCTTCGGTGATGGTGGCCATGATACCGTTCTTCACTCTCGTCTTCGCACCTTTGTTCGGAGCTGTCGTGGACAGAGTAGGCAGGGGAACCAAGATAATGATAATAGGCTCCGCCATGATACTTTTCTCGCATCTTACCGTGGCTTTCGCTCCCGGAGTTCCGGCTTTCGGCTTTATTGCCATCGGTGTCCTCGGCTTGGGATATTCGCTGGTGCCTGCGGCCATGTGGCCCTCGATACCGAAGATTATCGCGGAGAATAAACTGGGTACTGCCTTCTCGCTGGTCTATTGGGTTCAGAATATAGGCCTGTTTACGGTGCCCATAGTGGTAGGCCATATCATGGACAGGGCTTCAAGCCCGGTGGTGGCGGAGTATTTCTTCATCGGACTGGCTGTCTGTGCCGTGATTGTGGCCGTGTTGCTGAGCCGCTCGTCCGACCGTCATCCTGAACTGGATCTTGACGGGAAGGCAGGAGGCCGTGCTTAGAACAGATCAAGCAGAGCTTCGATGTCTGTCTCGGCCGTAGCCCAGTCGGTTACGAGCCGTATGACGCTTCGTTTTTCATCCAGGTGCTCCCATACGGAAAAGGATACGCTCTTGCGCAGGGCATCTATGCGGGTGTTGTCCATGATGACGAACAGCTGGTTGGTCTGAGGGGAAACGGAGAAGGCATAGCCTTTGGCGATAAGTCCTTCGGCCAGCATTCCGGCTGTCCTGATGGCGTTGCGCCCGTTTCTCTCATAAAGCCCGTCCGTGAACAGGGTGTCGAACTGAGCTCCGAGCAGCCTGCCTTTGGCCAGCATGGCTCCGCGCTGCTTGATGACGGAGAAGATGTTGCCTGTGAGTTCCGGCGAGGGTATGACGAGGGCCTCGCCGAACAGTGCGCCGCACTTGGTCCCTCCTATATAGAAGATGTCGCACAGCGACGCTATATCCTTGAGCGTGATGTCTGTCTTGTCCGAGGCTATGGCGTATGCCAGCCTGGCTCCGTCAAGGTATAGCGGGATACGGTATTCCCGGCATACCGCGGACAGTTCCTTGAGCTCGTCGAGGGTGTACAGGGTGCCGAGCTCAGTGGGGTGGGTGATGTAGACCATGCCCGGTTCCACGATGTGTGCGTAATTCTCGTCGGCCCAATAGGCGGCAATGTATTTCCTGACATCCTGGGTTCCGAGCTTTCCGTCATGTCCCGGAAGGGCTATGACCTTGTGCCCTGTGGCCTCGACAGCTCCGGACTCGTGATGGTTGATGTGTCCGGTGACGGGCGATATCACGCCCTGGCAATGTCTCAGGACCGCATACATGACTGTGGCGTTGACCTGTGTGCCTCCTGTGAGAAAATATACCAATGCGTCGGGAGCCCCGCAGGCCTGTCTGATCCTGTCCGCCGCTGACTCGCAGTACGGATCGGCCCCGTAGCCTGGGGTCTGGTCCATATTGGTGTCCACGAGCTTCTGAAGCACTGCCGGACAGGCCCCTCTCATATAGTCGCATTCAAAACCGAGCATGTGTCAGAACAGTTCTTTTTTACGGATATCCTTTACACGCAGCTGGATGTTGGCGATGCCGCGGTAATAGTTTTCGGCTATCGAATAGCAGATGTCCACCGGGTTGCCGGCGTGCAGATGCTCGAAATACTCGGCTCTGTTGAAAGCTATAGCAGAGATGTAGCGGTAGGGCTCGTCTTCCTGTATGAGCTCGAGCTTCATGTGTCCGTTGCCGGAGCCCACGAGGCGGCCGTTGCCGTTGTCATAGACATTCTCGGTGATGAATACCGGTGACTGGTTGCCCGGCCCGAAAGGCTGGAACTGCTTGAGTATGCCGAAAAATCTCGGGGTTATCTGCTTGAAGTCGAGGAAAGTGTCTATCTGCACTACGGGAGTGAGTATGTCCTCGGTAATCTTGTCGCAGACTACTTTCTCGAATTTTTCCTCGAACGGTTTCAAGTTCTCCTTTTTGAGTGTAAGTCCGGCGGCGTACATGTGTCCTCCGTAATTCTCCAGATACTCGGAGCATTCCTTGATGGCCTCGTACAGGTCGAATCCTGCGATGCTTCTGGCCGAGCCGGTGATGAGCCCGTTGGATTCGGTCAGCACTATGGTAGGCCGGTAGAATGCTTCTACCAGTCTTGAGGCCACTATGGCCACGACGCCTTTGTTCCATTTGGGGTCAAACACTACTGTGGACTTGCGTCCCCTGAACAGCTTGTCGTGCATGACTGACTCTATGGCCGCCTTGGTGATCTGCTTGTCCACGCTCTTGCGCTCCTTGTTGTGCAGGTCGATGATCTTGCCGATGTTCTGTGCTTCCTCATCGTTGCGGGAGACCAGCAGGTGTACGGCTGTGCGTCCGGACTCCATCCTGCCGGCGGCGTTGATGCGGGGACCGATTTTGAAGACGATATCGTCCACCGTTATCTTGTGGTTCTCGAGTCCCGAGAGCTTTATGATGGACTGGAGTCCCTTGCGCGGGGACTTGTTGAGGCGCTCGAGTCCGTAGTAGGCCAGGATGCGGTTCTCTCCGGTCATGGAGACTAAGTCCGCCGCAATGCTGACAGCCACTAAGTCGAGGAAGGACTCCACCCAGGCGAAGGGCAGGGACTTGCGCATGGCGTATGCCTGTATCAGCTTGAATCCCACTCCGCAGCCGGAGAGGTCATCGAAGGGGTACGAGCAGTCGTGCCTTTTGGGGTCCAGAATGGCTACTGCCGGGGGCAGCTCCTCGTCAGGGAGATGGTGGTCGCAGATGATCATGTCTATGCCGAGACTTTTGGCATAGGCTACTTTCTCCACGGCCTTGATACCGCAGTCAAGAGCGATGATTAGTGTGTATCCGTTCTCCTGGCCCCATTCTATGCCTTTATAAGATATCCCGTAACCTTCGTCGTAGCGGTCCGGGATATAGTATTCGACATTGGGATTGAAATTGCGGATGAAAGTGTACATCAAGGCGACGGCCGTAGTGCCGTCAACATCGTAGTCTCCGTAGATCAGGACTTTCTCTTCTTCGGTTATGGCGCGTTCGAGTCTTTCGACCGCTTTGTCCATGTCCTTCATCAGAAACGGGTCATGGAGCTTGGAAAGGTCGGGCTTGAAGAACTCCCGGGCTCTTTCCGCTGTGGTTATATTGCGCTGGACAAGTAAGTTGGCAAGGACTTGATCAATTCCCAGCTCTGCGGAAAGAGCCCTGACCGCAGCGGGATTGCCCTGCTCTTTTACTATCCATTTTTTCTCAATTGCCATAACCGCAAAATTATAACAATTATTATTAGAAAAAAAGTTAAATTTGCCATTTCAAAGTTTAATGTTTTTAAAATGGAAAATAATATAGAGCTGAACGAGCAGGAGCAGAACCGGCGCGACGCGGTCGTCAAGCTGAGAGAACTGGGCATAGAGCCGTATCCCGCAGCACTTTATGAAGTCAATGTCACAACAACGGAGATAAAGGACAGATACGACCCGGAGAAATGTCCGTTCGCGGAGATTTCGATAGCCGGCAGGATGATGAGCCGCCGTATCATGGGGGCAGCCTCTTTTATCGAGCTGCAGGACTCGGAGGGCAGGATTCAGGTCTATGTCAAGCGCGACGAGATATGTCCCGGCGAGGACAAGACGATGTACAATACCGTGTTCAAGAAACTGCTGGATATAGGTGACTTCATCGGCATCAAGGGCTATGCCTTCATTACCCAGACCGGTCAGCTCTCGATTCACGCCAAGAGTCTGACCGTGCTCTCCAAGTCGCTCAGGGTGCTGCCTATAGTGAAGGAGAAGGAGGGTGAGGTCTATGACGCATTCTCGGATCCTGAACAGCGTTACCGTATGAGATATGTGGACCTTGTCGTCAATCCCAAGGTCAAGGAAGTGTTCGTCAAGAGGACCCGCATCATGCAGACCATGAGAGAGTATTTCAACTCGTTCGGTTACATGGAGGTGGAGACCCCCATACTCCAGCCCATACCCGGGGGCGCCAATGCCCGTCCTTTCATCACGCATCACAACGCTTTGGATATACCCCTGTATCTGCGTATCGCCAACGAGTTGTATCTCAAGAGGCTGATAGTCGGCGGTTTCGCCGGTGTATATGAGTTTGCCAAGGACTTCCGCAACGAGGGTATGGACAAGTCCCACAACCCGGAGTTCACCTGCATGGAGATATATGTGGCCTACAAGGATTATATCTGGATGATGGAGTTCGTGGAGAACCTTCTCGAGAAGGTGGCTTTGGCCGTCAACGGCAGGACAAGATTCAATGTGTGGGGCAATGAGATAGAGTTCAAGAAGCCCTACCGCCGCCTGCCCATGCTCGATGCCATCAAGGAATATGCCGGAGTGGATGTGCGCGGCATGGATGAGGAGCAGTTGCGCAAGGTGTGCGACGACCTGCATGTGGAGGTGGACAAGACCATGGGTGTGGGCAAGCTCATCGACGCCATCTTCGGCGAGTATTGCGAGAAGCATCTGATCCAGCCTACTTTCATTACCGATTATCCCTGGGAGACCTCGCCTCTGACCAAGCGTCACCGCAGTGACCCGGCTCTGACAGAGCGTTTCGAACTCTTCGTAAACGGCAAGGAACTGGCCAACGCATACAGCGAGCTCAATGACCCGATAGACCAGCTTTACCGCTTCAAGGAGCAGCTCAAGCTCAAGGATAAGGGTGACGACGAGGCTATGTTCATCGATATGGACTTTGTCCGCGCTCTCGAGTACGGTATGCCTCCGACATCCGGTCTCGGTATGGGTATCGACCGTCTGACCATGTTCATGACCGATTCATCCTCTATTCAGGATGTGCTGTTCTTCCCTCAGATGAGACCGGAGAAGAAGCCCGCCGCACAGCAGGATGATTCGGCTTCCGATAACAATGAGAAATAGCATTGAGACCATAACCTCCCTCCAGAACCCTAAGGTCAAGGAGGTGACGGCCCTTCAGAGCAGCTCCTCTCTCCGTCGGGAGAAGGGGCTGTTTGTCGTGGAGGGCAGGCGTGAAGTGGAACGCTGCGTGGAGAGCGGCTTCCGTCTCCGGTCGGTGTTCTATTGTCCTGCACTCTGCCGGCACTTCCCCATTCCTCCCGAAGAAGTGATGATATTCGAGGTGTCCGAAGCCGTGTATGGGAAAATGGCCTACCGGGGCGGCACCGAGGGACTTCTCGCAGTGGTCTGCGGCAGTGCGAGGGACCGCTCGCTGGGGGCCCTGGACTGCAATGGCCTCGGAGACAATCCCCTGATCGTTGTCGTAGAGTCCGTAGAGAAGCCCGGCAATCTCGGGGCCATGCTCCGTACAGCCGATGCTTCCGGGGTCTCGGCTGTCATAGTCTGCGATCCCCAGACAGACCTTTACAACCCTAACCTTATCCGTGCCAGTCTCGGCGGAGTGTTTACCCGCAATATCGCCGTATGTACATCAGCGGAAGCCATATCCTGGCTAAAGGCCCGTGGTATCCGTATTCTTACGGCTCAGCTCCAGGATTCGCGGCTCTATTATGATACCGATATGACAGGGGGAACCGCTTTGGTCTTCGGCACCGAGGCCGACGGACTGTCGGACATCTGGAGACGGGCCGCCGACGCTCATATCCGCATACCGATGTTGGGCGGGATAGACTCGCTCAATGTCTCGGTCTCCATGGCCATCCTCTGTTACGAAGCTCTCCGGCAGCGCCATGCTGTCCGTCAATCCGACCGTTATGGAGAATAATACGGCTGACCGCCAGCGGATAGGCCTTATAGGCAATCCCATAGGACACAGTCTGAGTCCCGCGCTCTTCCGGGAGTATTTCGCTGACAGGCCGGATATCCTGTCGCGCTGGAATTATGACTTGATTGAGCGCGATAACTTTTCCGACGCATATGCCGCGTTTCTGCGCGATTTTATCGCCGTCAATGTCACCGCTCCGTTCAAGGAGGAGGCATTCCGCGCAGCAGATGTCCGCGACCGTTCAGCCGGGCTCTGCCAGGCCTCCAACCTGCTGGTGAAAAGCCGCTTTACCGTATGCGATTCCATATCCGGTGCGGATTCACAGTCATTGACCGGGCTTAACGGCGGACATGAGTGCATAGTGGCGTACAATACGGACTATGAGGCGGTAATGAAGATTCTGCGCGATGAGTTTCCCGGACCTGCCAGCCGTATCAGGGTGCTGGTGCTTGGCTGTGGCGGAGCCGGTAAGGCAGCTGCGGCTGCAGCATATATGGCCGGTATGCAGGTCTGCATCTGTAACCGTACCATCAGCCGCGCACAGGATTTTGCCTCACATCTCCGCTCGTTCAGCAGGCATATCCCGGATACCCGGTCGGAAAGGCCGGGGAATGTGACGGCTATAAGATTGGCGGATATGGTTTCGGCGATAATGGATTCCGATGTGTTGATCAATGCCTTGCCGGGCCCTGGTTCGGAGGAGATTCTCCGCAGTTTTCCGGGCGGTCAGCCGGATATCTTCGCAGATAAGCTGATCATTGAAGCCTCCTACAAATCTCCCTGTCTGGACAGAGTCCTCTGCCGCCGCTACATCTCCGGTCTTGTCTGGCTCCGTCTCCAGGCTCTCGCCACCTACCGTATCGTCCTCGGCCCCGACATTATCTGAGGGTCAGACGGTGGTGCGGGCGAGGGATTCGTAGAGTGGCTCGCGTTCCTTGTACAGGTGCTCGATGACCTGCCGCAGTGAGGCGTTGCCGCGGTTCTCGAGGAGCGCGCGGCCGCCGGTGTCCTTGGACAGGCGGTCGAACAGAGTGTCTGTGTCGGCCTTGACATAGACGCAGTATGTGAATCGGGATATCAGGTCACGGCAGCCGGGAGTCGTGACGATGCCTCCACCGAGGGACAGCACCAATGTGCAGCGGGTCATGTCCTCTATGGTCTCGGGATGCTGTGAGATGTGCTCTTCCAGGATGTCCTCCATGCATTCTTCCTCGATGCTGCGGAAGCCGGACTCTCCTTCCGAAGCGAATATTTCGGATATGGTCTTGCCCTCCCGTTCTTCTATGTAGGCGTCGGTATCTATCATCGGAGCGCCTAACTTGGCGGAAAGTTCCCGGCCCAAGGTCGTCTTGCCGGCCGCCATGAATCCTATGAGAGAAATAATCATCTGATATTAGAATAAAGTAGGTTCATCGCTGTCGTCCCCGTTGCTGTAGGACTGGGGAATATCGATGTTCAACTCGACGATATCTCCTGCCTTGTGCCCGTCTTCTCCGGAAACGGATGCCGGACTGTCACTGTCGGAACTGTCCGTGACAGTGCCTTCCTCAGGTGCGTCGGGCACATCCAGGGAATAGACTGGCTCCTCCTCATCTTCTCCGTAGTCCTTGACTAAAGGCTCTCCGAATGCTATGGAAGATATCTTCTCTCCGGCACGCTTGCCTTTGGCCCTGAAGCTCTTGACTCCTATAAATTCATCGGCGTCGATGACAGCCGGTTCCTTGGGTTTGTTGCCGGAAGGGATGAATTCCACATTGACGGATGGCCAGCGGTCTTCGGATACGGCTATCAGGCGGGCGCCTTCATCGGCCGGAATGAAGTTCTGGGCAGTGTTGTCGCTTATCTCGAAGCAGAACCGCTTGATGTAGTAATATCCGGATGCCTTGTCCCAGTAAATGGCGGTGAACACCTTGTCCGGGTCGAACTTCTCCACTATCAGCAGGTCTCCCTGGAACCGGGTGCTAAGGTCCAGACCGGTGGTGTAGAATGATCCGTCCTTGCATACGGCTAATATATGCTCGTCACCACGGAACTCACCCAAAAGCCTGCCTCGTCCGTCCTCATTGAGCCTGTCTATGTCGTGGTCGAACCACATCTGCTTTCCGCCTATCGTGGAGATTCCGGCGGACTTGAGAAGGATCTTCTGGACAGGATGCTTGGTTACGAGATTGCCCATGGAGCCGCGTCCTTTGATGGCCAGGGACGCGAAGTCAAATTCAAGGATGAGTTTCTTGAGTTTCTGCCGGTTACGCAGATATATCTTGACAGTCTCGGCCTCTCCGTTGGGGTTGGCGCTGAACCAGAATACCTGGGAGCCGGGGGTGCCTTTTGTCAGGTCGTACCAGCGGTCACGGATGATGCTCGGAACCGAGAAGCGCTTGGCAAGCATGTATCCGTCCTTGCCGTCGCGGTAGATGGCGTTGTAGACGGTACGGGTGTCTCCGCGCTTGAAGACGGCGGCGTGCATGATGCCTTTCTCGACAAACTGTTTGTCGGATATCTTCCTGAGAGTGTACCGGCCGTCCTTCAAGAACACTATCACTTCGTCTATGTCGGAGCAGTCGCAGACATACTCGGCATCCTCAATCTTCTTGGCCGAAGTGCCGATGAATCCTTCGGAGCGGTTGAGGTACAGCTTGGCGTTGTTGGCTACGACCTTGACGGCCTCAATGTCCTCGAAGGATATGATCTTGGTGCGGCGGGGATGCTTGGCTCCGTATTTGGCCTTGAGCGCGGTAAAGTAGTCGATGCAGTATTGGGTGAGGTGCTCGAGACTGTTCCGTATGGCGGCCTCTTTCTCCTCTATGCTCCGGATTTTCTCGTTGACGGCCTTTATGTCGAACTTCGATATCTTGCGGACCGGCTTCTCGACCAGGCGCTGGATGTCCTCGTCGGAGATATCCCTGCGCAGCAGATGGCGGTAAGCCTGCATGGCTGTCTTTACATCCTCAAGCTGATGCTCCCAGCTGCGGGCGTCGTTTTCGAGAATCTTGTAGACGCGGTTCTCGAAGAATATTTTCTCAAGGGAGGTGTAGTGCCACTCGGTCTCCACCTCGCCGAGGCGGATGGTCAGCTCGCGGCGCATCAGCTCGCGCGTGCGCTCTGTATTGTCCCTAAGAATGTCGTCGACACCCATGAACTGCGGACGCTTGTCCTTGATGACGCAGGTGTTTGGAGAGATGCTGACCTCGCAGTCCGTAAAGGCATAGAGCGCATCTATGGTCTTGTCCGGCGAGGTGTCGCTGTAGAGCTGGATGATGATCTCGGCGTTCTCGGCAGTATTGTCGTCTATCTTGCGTATCTTGATCTTGCCCTTGTCATTGGCCTTGATTATGGACTCCATCAGTTCTCCGGTGGTGGTGCCGTATGGAATCTCAGTGATGGCCAGGGTGTTCTTGTTTATTTTCTGGATGTTGGCCCTTACTCTGATACGGCCTCCGCGCAGTCCTCTGTTGTAGGCGGATGTGTCGGCGAAACCTCCTGTGGGGAAATCGGGCTCAAGATTGAATTCCTCTCCCTTGAGGACGGCTATGGAGGCGTCTATGAGTTCGTTGAAATTGTGAGGCAGGATCTTGCAGGCAAGTCCGACGGCTATGCCTTCCGAACCCTGGGCGAGCAGGAGCGGAAACTTGACGGGCAGGTTGACCGGCTCCTGGTTGCGTCCGTCGTAGGAGTTGACCCATTCGGTGAGCTTGGGGTTGTACAGAACCTCGTTGGCGAAAGGGGTGAGGCGGGCCTCGATGTACCTGCCGGCAGCGGCCGGATCTCCGGTGAGGATATTGCCCCAGTTTCCCTGGCAGTCAATGAGCAGATCCTTCTGGCCCAGCTGGACGAGGGCGTCCTTGATGGATGCGTCTCCGTGAGGATGGTAGGGCATGGTGGCTCCGACGAGGCTTGCGACTTTGTTGAAGCGTCCGTCATCCTCCTGCTTCATCGCGTGGAGTATCCTGCGCTGGACAGGCTTGAGCCCGTCCTCTATGTGCGGAACGGCCCTTTCGAGGATGACATAGGAGGCGTAGTCCAAAAACCACTCCCTGTACATGCCCGAGAGTTTGTATTTTTTGGTTCCGTCGGAAATAACCTTGTCGAACTGACCGGAGGAGGTGCTGCCGTCCCCGGTGTCCTCCGCCACTACATCATCTATGTCTTCGTCTTCTCTGCTCATCTTGTTCAGTGTTTACCTATGCGGCAAAAATAAAAAAATATTTCGGAAAAATGCCGTGTGTCAATATCCGAAGGCAGTCAGTTTTCTCTTGTCGTCCCTCCAGTGCTGATCAACCTTTACATACATCTGGAGAAATACTTTTTTCTGGAAAAAGTCCTCCATGTCTATGCGGGCCTGGGTGCCTATGCGCTTAAGGGCACTGCCTCCGCGGCCTATGATGATGCCTTTCTGTGAGTCACGCATGACGTTGATGACGGCACGGATATCATAGCGGTCTCCGTTTTCCTTGAACTCCTCTATGACCACTTCGGTGCAGTAGGGTATCTCCTTGTCGTAATTGTTGAGAATCTTCTCACGGATAATCTCGGATGCGAAGAAACGCAGGTTCCTGTCCGTGAAGAAGTCCTTGTCGTACCACGGCTCTCCTTCGGGCAGAAGGCTGATGATGCGGTTGAACACCGGCTCGAGACCGAATCTCTCAAGAGCCGATACTGCGAATATCTCCGCTGCCGGTACGGCTCGGGCCCATCTGTCCGTCAAGGCCGACACAGTCTCCTGGTCGCTGATGTCTATCTTGTTGACTACGATGATGACCGGGCAGCCCACGCCGCTCAGCCGGTCCACATATTCCCGGTTCTTGTCCCATTTCTCCACCACATCGGTCACATAGAGTATGATGTCGGCATCGGATATGGCCGTGTCTACATAGTCCATCATGCTGCGCTGCAGGCTGTAGGCCGGCTTGAGTATTCCGGGGGTGTCGGAGTAGACGATCTGGTAGTCTTCCCCGTTGACTATGCCCATGATTCTGTGTCTGGTGGTCTGTGCCTTGGATGTGATGATGGACAGACGCTCGCCTACGAGGGCATTCATCAGGGTGGACTTGCCCACATTGGGATTTCCGATGATATTGACGAATCCCGAGCGGTGCGGAGTGTTACTCATAGAAATTGTTCTTCAGGATATTTACCTCCTCCTCGCTGAGGAATCTCCACTGCCCGCGTTTCAGCCCTTTTTTCGTAAGGCCGGCAAAGTATACTCTGTCCAGCTTGCGGACTCTGTATCCGAGGGCCTCGAACATACGGCGGACTATACGGTTGCGGCCTGAGTGTATCTCGATGCCGACCACATCTCGGGTGTCGCCGTTGTAGGCCACCTCGTCAGCGTAGGCTGGACCGTCGTCAAGGGACACGCCGTCCACCAGCCTGTCCATATCCTGCTGCTTTACATTCTTGTCAAGGGTTACCTGGTATATCTTCTTTTTCTGGTAGGAGGGGTGGGTCAGCCTTTCCGCAATCTCCCCGTCGTTGGTGAGCAGCAGCACTCCGGTGGTTGACTTGTCGAGCCGTCCTACAGGGAATATCCTTTCGGGGCACAGGGTGCGGCTTATGAGCTGCATCACATTTTTCTCTGCGTGCGGATCGCTCAGAGTGGTTACATAGTCCTTGGGCTTGTTGAGCAGGACATATACTTTCTTCTCTCCGCGCAGCCTCTCTCCGTTGAAGCGTACATCGTCTCCCGGTTTCACTTTAACGCCCATGCCCGTTACCACCTCGCCGTTGACGCTGACCAGGCCGGCGGCGATGTACTCGTCTGCCTCACGGCGTGAGCACACACCTGAGTTGGCGATGAATTTGTTGAGGCGGATGAGTCCGTCCTCCTCTTTTTGTATGTGCTGCACACGCGGCTGCGGAAGCGTAGCCGGGGCGGACGCTCTCCTTCTGTTGTCCCTGCGTACATCTCCTCTGTTCTTGAATCCGTCTCCGCGTCTGCGGTCAGGGCCTTCCTTATGACCGTTGAATTTCCTGCTGTCGTTGCCGCTGCGGCCCGGACGGCCTGGACGGCCATGTTGGCCCGGCTGACGGCGGTTATCCCTGTCGGGCCTGCCGTTGAATGTCTCGTGGTGTGCCTGATCATGCCCGTCACGGGTGGATGATCTCTTGATACGTGGTCTCATTATGAAAATCTTTTTGTTAAATGCGGCTGCAAAGGTATGTCAATTAGAGAATATTTCCTATTTTTACGCCATAATAAAATCTGATTGAGTTATGTGGAGGAGAATAGCGGAGCAGGCAGATACGGCATGGAGGTCCGTCCGGACCAACAGACTCAGAACATCATTGACCATAGCGGTTATCGCACTCGGAATCACATCCCTCGTGGGGATACTTACGGCTGTGGACGCCATGAACGCCACATTGGAGGATGCATACGGCCGTCTCGGGGCCGGCTCGCTCAGCCTCAGGTCGTCGGAAACCATTGCGGCTGACCGTGTCCGGAGGCGAGGCCCGAAGGAAATCACCATGAGGCAGGCGGAACTGTTTTCCCGGTATCTCGGTACGCCGGCTTCGGTCACGCTGTATGCGTCCGTCGCGGAGCATGCGAGGGTGGAGGCGGATGCGGCGGTCACACTGCCGACGGTAAGGGTTCTGGCAGTGGACGAAAGTTACATGGATTTTCACAGAATAGGAGTTGAGGAGGGGCGCGCGTTGCTCGGGGAGGATGTCGCAAGCGGCCGTCCGTGCTGTGTCATAGGCCGCAATGTGGCCGTGGATCTTTTCGGAAACCACTCTCCGGCCGGCTGTCGGGTCAAGGTCTGCGGAGCATTTTATACGGTGGCCGGTGTGGCTGAGAAAACAGGCAGCACGGCGGACGGCGGTATGGATGATGCGGTGCTGGTTCCGTATACATGTCCGCCCGCCGTGATGACGGACGGAGTGCCGGATTTTACTATAGGAGTGCTTCCTGATGCCGGAATAGACCGGGAGACGGCCATGAATGAGGTGAGAAATGTGATGCGTGCCGTGCGGAGGCTTTCTCCGGCGGATGAGGATGATTTTCTCATAGTGAGGAATGAGACGGTGATGCAGGAACTCGACTCGGTCATGGGGACGCTGACCGCGGCTGCTGTGGTCATAGGGCTGATAACTATCGCCGGAGCGGCCGTGAGCCTGATGAACATAATGCTCGTGTCCGTGAAAGAGAGGACTGTGGAGATAGGTACGCGTAAAGCGTTGGGAGCCTCGGCATCGGCGATACGGACTCAGTTTCTCGTGGAGGCCGTTCTTATCTGCGAGGCCGGAGGAGTGGCCGGTATTCTGACCGGGCTTGCGGCGGGCAATATCACAGCGGCCGTGATGGAAGCCGTATTTGTGATTCCTTGGGGGTGGATGCTGTCAGCTGTGCTGCTGTGCATGGCCGTAGGGCTTCTTTCAGGCTATTTGCCGGCTTCAAGGGCATCGGCTCTCGATGCGGTGATATGCCTGCGGCATGAGTGATTCCCGTCGGAGGGTCTGCTATTTCATCCGGAATATGTATGATATGGTACCTTCCTGCGCGGCTGGAGCAGAAGCGCTGATATTGAATTTTGCCTTGAGAGCGGCTTCTTTGGCCGCGTTCCACAGTACGGCGTCATTGACCGTTGTCCCCTTGACGCCCGGTATGGCGTTGACGACATTGCCGTACTGGTCTACGATGATGCGTACTACGACAGTCCCGGATTCTGCCACATCGTACTGAGGCAGAGGCAGGTTGCCCATGACGCTCCGGCCTTCGAGCCTTGCCGTAGGGGTGCCTTCGGGATTGCCGGCCTCCGTGTTGCCGTGGACATGTCCTTCCTCCAGCTTGTCCGAGGGTTCCTCTGCTGCCTGTGCGTCCGTACTGTCGCGCAGATTGTCGGCACTGGGAAACAGTGCGCGGGTGTCTATGGGCCGCTCTCTCTCGGGCTCCGGCACGGGCACATCTCCGTCGTCACCGACCGTGGCCTCTTCACCGGAGTTGTCCGCCTCCGCAGCCAATGGTGATTCGGAGCGCTGGACCAGCCGGATATCCTCTGTAGGCGATGCCTCCGCAGCCTTGGGCTCCACGCCGGTCTCGGTCATTACCGGCACGGGCTCTTTTTCCACCGGAGTCTGCTCCTCGTCGGGAAACTCGATGAGCATTCCGTCAGTCAATGGCACGGTCTTCTTCCGCTCTATGCCTGCCTTGAAGGCAAACAGCAGCAACAGCCCGTGTACGGCGGCCGTCAGGATAATCCCCGCATATTTGGACCTGTCTCTCATTATTCGGGCGAAGTGGCCAGTATTACTTTGTATTTGTTGCGCTTGGCTATGTTCATGAGGTTGACGACCTCCTCAATGGGCACGGTCCTGTCTGCATAAATCGAGAAGGTAGGGTCGTCGGAGTCTCTCAGCAGAGTCTGCAGGGCCGGTTCTATCTCGTCGAAGGGAACGGCTTTGCTCTCTCCGTTGATGTGATAGGAAAAAGTCCCCTTGTCCGGGTAGTGCTTGACGGATACGCTCACGCTGGCCTTCGTCGATATCTGATTGGTGCTCTTGGGCAGCAGGAGCTTCAGGGCATTGGGGTTGATGAGGGTGGAGGTGACAAGGAAAAATATCAGGAGCAGGAACACGATGTCCGTCATCGACGACATCGAGAACGACGGTTCCGCCTTTGTTCTTCGTTTTATGGCCATGTGCGTGCTCTCCTATATCTCTATCTCGCCGTCCACTGTCACGGGAGACTGGTTGAGGATGTCCATGAGCTCGATGGTGCTGTTCTCCATCTTGAACACCACATCGTTGATGCGGGCAGTAAGGTAGTTGTAGCCGAAATAGGCCACGATACCCACTATCAGACCTCCCACGGTGGTCACCATGGCGGTGTAGATGCCGCCGGAGAGCAGGGTGATGTCTATGTTGCTGCCTGCTTGAGCCATGTTGTAGAATGCCTGTATCATACCTATTACGGTGCCGAGGAATCCGACCATCGGAGCTCCGCCGGCTACAGTGGCGAGCATCGGAAGTCCTTTCTCGAGCTTGGCCACCTCGATGTTGCCTACATTCTCCACTGCAGCCTGGACATCCTGAAGAGGCCGGCCTTTTCTCTCGATGCCTTTCTCCATGAGTCTTGCGACGGGGGAAGAGCTGTTGCGGCACAGGGCCAGCGCGGCCTTGGTCTTGCCGTCGCTGAGAAGGTCGCGGATGTTGGCCATGAGGTCGGGGTCTGTCTTTACGGCCTTGCGTATGGCCCACCAGCGGTTGCCGAATATGTATATGGCTATGATGGAGAGCAGCAGGAGGACTATCATCAGCCATCCTCCTGCGACGGCCATTTTGATGAGTGACATCTTCTCGGGGGCTGATGCCGCCTCCTGGATAAGTACATCGGAATTTGCTTGCAATAAAGTGAGCATGATTGTAAAACTGTTATGTTTGTAAAGTTATTGATATCTGAATATTTCCGGTGGATATTCGATGCCGGTGAGGAAGAGGGCGTGACCCGGGACGGACTGCCCCGCCTCGCATCTGCTGCCGGAGGCCAGTACTGACATCATCCATTCCGGAGACTTCCTGCCGCGTCCTATCTCCACCATCGTGCCGACAATGGCCCTGACCATGTTGCGCAGGAAGCGGTTGGCCGTTATGGTGAAGACCAGATAATCGGTTCCGGGCAGGATGGCCGTCGAGGGAGTGTACCTGCTCCATCCTGCCGATGTGACATCGCAGACGGGGGTGGCCGCAGTTCCTCCGGCTTTTTCAAAGCAGCTGAAGTCCCGGCGTCCGATAATCATGCCGGCAGCCTCGTTCATCGCATCCATATCCAGCGGGAATTTGCAGAACCACGAGAACTGTCCTGCGAAAGGGTCCTTGCTGCTGTGGATGTAATACCTGTATGTGCGGCTTGTGGCATCGAACCTGGCATGGGCGTCGTCCCGGACTCTTACGAATGAATTCAAAACGATGTTGGAGGGCAGGATGGCATTTGTTTTGTAGATTATCCGGTCGTGCTCTTTGAGGATTGAACCGTCACGGAAATCGAAGTGCGCCGTGAACCCGGATGCGTTGACACCGGTGTCGGTCCTTCCGGCTCCCGTCACATCGATTTTCTCTCCTATTACGGTCGAGAGGGCTTTCTGTACCTCGTCCTGGATACTCGGTGCGTTGCGCTGGGTCTGCCAGCCGCTGAAGCCTGAGCCGTTGTAGGATATGGATGCGAAAAACCTCATTGGTATATCGGAGAAAATCTCTATTTTTGTAATTTTGACAGCAAAAATACAAATATTTTAATATATCAAAATGGATACTGTAAACATTAAGGAATTAAACGAGCGGATACAGAGGGAAAGCGCCTTCGTGGATATCCTCTCTATGGAGATGTCTAAAGTGATTGTGGGGCAGAAGCATCTGGTGGAAAATCTGCTTATAGGCCTTCTCTCCAACGGACACATCCTGCTTGAGGGTGTTCCTGGCTTGGCCAAGACATTGGCCATCAATACCTTGGCATCGTGTATCAATGCTAAGTTCAGCCGTATCCAGTTTACTCCGGACCTGTTGCCCGCCGACCTCATCGGTACCATGATCTACAGCCAGAAGAGCGAGGAGTTCCAGATAAGGAAAGGTCCTGTATTCGCCAATTTCGTACTTGCCGACGAGATCAACCGTTCTCCGGCAAAGGTTCAGTCGGCCCTGCTCGAGGCCATGCAGGAGCGTCAGGTGACCATAGGCGAGCAGACTTTCAAGCTGCCGGAGCCGTTTCTGGTGATGGCCACCCAGAACCCTATCGAGCAGGAAGGAACCTATCCGCTGCCCGAGGCACAGGTTGACCGTTTCATGCTCAAGGTAGTGGTGAGCTACCCCAAGAAGGAGGAGGAGAAACAGATTATCCGTATGAACAACAGCGGAGAGTTCCCCAAGGCCAACGCGGTGCTCCAGCCAGAGGACATCATCAAGGCCCGCAGCGTGGTACGGGATGTCTATATGGACGAGAAGATAGAGCGTTATATCGTGGACATAGTGTATGCGACCCGTACGCCTTCGGATTACGGACTCAATTCGCTGAAGGATATGATTTCCTACGGTGCATCGCCCCGTGCCTCCATATCCCTGGCCATGGCTTCCAAGGCCTATGCTTTCATCAAGCGCCGCGGTTATGTCATACCGGAGGATGTGCGGGCGGTATGCTACGAGGTGCTCCGTCACCGCGTGGGGCTCACATACGAGGCCGAGGCGGAGAATATCACCAGCGAGAACATCATTTCTGACATCATCAACGCAGTGGAGGTTCCGTAGTCTATGGAAAATGACCTGCTGAAGAAGGTAAGGAAGATCGAGATAAAGACCAGGGCCCTTTCCAGCCAGATATTCGCGGGAGAGTACCATTCGGCCTTCAAGGGTCGCGGTATGGCTTTCAGCGAGGTCCGCGAGTACCAGATAGGTGACGATGTGCGGAACATGGACTGGAATGTGACGGCCCGTACCGGTACGCCTTATATAAAGGTGTTCGAGGAGGAAAGGGAACTGACGGTGATGCTGCTTATCGATGCCAGCGCTTCGGGGATGTTCGGCACCATGTCCAAGACCAAGAAGGATCTTACGGCAGAGATAGCGGCAGTGCTCTCATTCTCCGCTTCTGTCAACAATGACAAGGTCGGAGCCTTGTTTTTCAGCACGAAAGTGGAGAAATTCATTCCTCCCAAGAAGGGCCGCAGCCATCTGCTGCGCATTATCCGGGAGGTATTGGAGTTCAAGCCTCAGGACAGGGGTACGGATATCGGCGAGGCTTTGCGTTTTCTGACCAATGCGCTGAAGAAGCGCTGTACGGCATTTCTGTTGTCCGATATGCTGGATGTGGATCCCGTGACTCTTCAGCCCAACTACGAGGAGGCTCTGAAAGTGGCGGTAGGGCGGCACGATCTTTCGGTAATCAATATCTATGACGAGAGGGACCGTACTCTTCCCGATGTGGGACTTCTGCCGGTGAGGGACAGTGAGACGGGCAGGACTCTCTATGCGGACACCTCGCGCAGGTCAGTGCGGGAGGCATACGGAGAGTGGGCGAGGAAGGCATATGCCGAGACTCTCGTGACCCTGCGTAAATATAAAGTGGATACTGTCAGTATCAGGACTGACCAGGATTATGTCAGGAGCCTGGTCGCCCTGTTCAAGACAAAATCATGATCAGATGAACAGCAGCTTGAGAATATTGTCTTTTGCCGTCGTATTGATGCTGACGGTGACTTTCCGGGGCGGGGCTCAGGAGATAGAGTCGGCCTCGGTGTCGAAGGACACGATACTTATAGGAGATCAGGTTGAGTGGGTCTCCCGGATAAAGGTACCGCGCGGCATGAGGGTGTCCGTGGATTCCATGGCGGGATATGTGGTGCCCGGGGTGGAGATAATAGGAGCGTTTACCGTGGACACTGTAGACCGTCGCGGTGATATGTCCACTGTGGAGACCAGAGCTGTCATCACTTCGTTCGACAGCGGCAGCTATGTGCTGCCTCCGCTTGTTGTCTATTTTGAGGGCAAGGACGGGTTCGCCGATACCATGCGGCTGCCGGAGGTCCCTTTGGAAGTGACGACAGTGCCGGTGGATACGGCCTCGTTCGAGCTGTATGATATCAGGCCTCAGTTCAGGTACCCCGTTACATTCGGCGAGGTATTCCCATGGGCGCTTCTGCTTATGGCTGTGGCGGCCATTGTCTTTTTCGCGGTCAGGGTGCTTGTGCGCCGCAGGAGAGCCCGTCCTGTGTTCGGCAGGCCCGATCCCAAGGAGCCGCCGCATATCACCGCACTCAGGGAACTGGACAGGATACGCAGCGAGAAACTCTGGAAGAACGGTAAGGAGAAGCAGTACTATACTGAGCTTACTGATGCCATCAGGGCATATATAGAGCAGCGTTTTGATATCAGGACCATCGAGCGTACATCCAATGAGATACTTACGGATCTTTCCGGAAAGGATGTCGTTCCCGCCGACTTCGAGGTCCTGAAGGAACTTTTCGGTACATCCGATCTGGTGAAGTTCGCCAAGTACAGTCCTTCCGAGGCTGAGTGCGAGAATGCCGTGCCGGAGGCCGTAAGGTTCGTCAACGATACATACAGACAGGAACAGGAGGAGGAAAAGAAGAATGAATAATCTGTTTTTTGAATATCCGGCCCTTCTGTATCTGGAACTGATACTGATACCTATGGCCGCGTATTATGTGTGGAAGCAGCTCAGGCGCAGACGCCCATATGTGGTCATCTCGACAACGGCTCCCCTTGGCGGAGGACGGGACGCGGCGGCTTTGCTGCGGCATCTGCCCTTTGTGCTTAGGATGGTGGCGGTAGCCCTGCTGATAGTGGCCGTCGCCCGTCCGAGGACATCATCCAATGTCACGAAGACTGATTCGGAGGGTATCGACATCGAACTGGCCATGGATGTGTCCACGAGTATGTTGGCAAGGGATTTCAAGCCTGACCGTATAGAGGCGGCCAAGGACATAGCCATAGAGTTCATCTCGCAGAGACCTTCGGACAGGATCGGCGTGGTGGTGTTTGCCGGAGAGAGCTATACGCAGTCACCGCTTACTACGGACAGGGCTACGCTCATCAATCTTACCAAGGAGATAGAGTGCGGTCTGATAGAGGACGGGACGGCCATAGGCAACGGTCTTGCCAATGCGGTGGCCCGCCTCAAGGACTCGGATGCCAAAAGCCGGGTGGTGATATTGCTTACGGACGGGGTTAACAATTGCGGGGAAGTGGCCCCGTTGACTGCGGCTGAATTGGCGGCGACATACGGAATAAGAGTGTATACCATAGGTGTGGGTGCGATGGGAACTGCTCCGTATCCGGTAGCAACTCCGTTTGGAATCAGATTGATGGATATGAAGGTGGAGATAGACGAGGACCTGCTCAGGCAGATTGCGGAGAAGACTGGCGGCTCGTATTTCAGGGCCACTGACAATACCAAGCTGATGCAGATTTACGGAGAGATCAACCAGATGGAGAAGGTTAAGCTCACTGTCGATTCGTTCCCGGTCTATACGGAGGAGTTCGGCAAATTCGCCGTCTGGGCGCTTGCCGCATTTCTTCTTGAGATAATATTGAGAATTTTAGCAGCAAGGAGGATAGCATGATATATCTCGCACAACCTTTATATCTGTTGCTGGCCGCTCTGATACCTTTCCTTTTCGTGGCCTACTGGCTTATGCGCAGACTCAGAAGCAGGCGTGTGGCGCGTTTCGGGGAACCGGCTCTTGTGGACGGTCTGGCGCCGCTGGTACCCAGGCGCAAGGGATGGGTGAAGCTGACGCTCATGTCGCTGGCCCTGCTTTTCTTCTCGGTCGGCATGGCCCGTCCCCAGATAGGCGCCACACTGAAGGAGATGAAGGTCAGGGGCTCGGAGATCATGATAGTGCTCGATGTGTCCAACTCGATGCTGGCCGAGGACTACTCGCCCAACCGTCTGGAACGGGCCAAGCTGGCCATATCGAAGTTGGTGGACGAGCTTCAGGGTGACCGTATCGGTCTGATAATCTTCGCAGGAGAGTCTTTCGTCCAGCTTCCCGTCACATCTGATTATGTGTCGGCCAAGATATTTCTCAACTCCATTACCACCGAGTCGGTCCCGGTTCAGGGTACGGCCATGGGAGATGCCATAAGGACGGCCATAAGGAGTTTTACCTCCGAGAGTGAGAACAGCCGTGCCATCATACTCATAACCGACGGAGAGAATCACGAGGATGACCCTGTGGCTGCTGCCGGAGATGCTGTCGATGTGGGTGCGAGAGTGTTCTGCATAGGTGTGGGCTCGGCAGACGGCAAACCGGTGCCTGTGAACGGAGAGTTGCTCAAGGACAAGGACGGGAATATCGTCGTGAGCCGTCTGGACGAAGCTACATTAAGGGATGTGGCTGCTGCAGGAGAGGGAATCTATGTGAGGGCCGGCAACGCCGAGTTCGGCTTCGGCCCCATAGTGGAACGGATACGCTCCATGGATGAGAAAGAGTTTCAGTCCGTGGTGTTCGAGGAGTACGACGAACAGTATATGTATTTCTTTGCCATTGCATTGATATTTATGTTGATTGAGTTTTTCATGACGGATACGCGCAACCGCCGGAGTCTCTTCGGCGGAGGGCGCAGGATGGCGGCGGTACTGTTGGTCATGCTCGCCTTCCCTGTGCTGTCCGAGGCGCAGAGTGACCGCTCCGAGGTGCGGGCCGGCAACAGGGATTTCAAGAAGGGAGAGTTTCGGGAGGCTGAGCTGGACTACAAGCGGGCGCTGGAGGCGGACTCGGCGTCAGTGACCGCCCGGTACAATCTCGGGAATGCACTGTACAAATCCGGCAGCTACAACGAGGCGGAACTGTATTTCAAGGGACTCGGCGATACTCTCCGGAATCTGTCGGCGGCCAAGGCATCGGATTACTATCACAACAGCGGAAACCTCGCCGTGCAGCAGCAGAAATATCAGGAGGCAGTGGATGCCTACAAGGAATCGCTGCGTCTTGAGCCGGACAATTTCGAGACAAAGGCCAATCTTGCCTACGCCCAGAAGATGCTGAGGCAGCAGCAACAGCAACAACAGCAGCAACAGAATCAGCAGGGAAATGACCGGAATCAGAACCAGGATCAGCAGGACCGGAACCAGGATCAGCAGGACCGGAAGCAGGATCAACAGCGTCAGGACGGACAGCCTCAGATATCTCCGCAGGCAGCCCGTCAGATGTTGCAGGCTATAGAGGATCAGGATCAGCAGACTCAGGAGAAGGTCCGGAAGGCCAAGGCCGAACAGCAGAAATCCAAACAGAAAGAGAAAAATTGGTAAGATGACAGGAATATTGAGACGCAATCTGATAGTGCTTGCCGTTGCGGCCCTCGGGGCTGTGGCGGCGTCGGCGCAGAATTCTTTTACGGTGGATGTGCCCGCCGTCGTGTCCTCCGATGAGGATTTCCGGGTGGTGTTCACGGCGACAGGAGATGGCAAGGTGTCGGATTTCTCGGAACCTTCCTTTGAGGGATTCGAGGTGCTTGCCGGCCCGCTTACATCCACATCGTCCAGCTTTCAGATGATCAACGGGAAGACTACGCAGTCCCGCTCAAGCAGCTATACTTTCGTACTCCGTTCCACGGGTACCGGCAAGTTTACCATAGGACAGGCTTCTGTCAGGATTGGCAAGGAGGCATACAGTACTGAACCGGTGACGGTGGAAGTGGTGGAAGGCAGGACCGCGTCCTCTCAGGATACTCAGTCCCAGTCTGCGGGAGGAGACCTGATGCTCCGTATGACGGTCAGCAAGACCCGGGCCGTCATCGGGGAGCCTATAGTGGTGACATTGAAGCTTTATGTGCAGAACTCGGCGATAGGGGGCTTTGAGAATGTCCGTTTTCCGACATTCGACGGATTCTGGAGCCAGGAGATAGAGGCTCCTCAGAACATTCAGTTTGTCAGGGAGAATTATGGCGGCAAGGTGTACAATTCGGCTTTGCTCCGCCGCTACATGCTGCTTCCCCAGCAGACCGGAACGCTGACCATAGACGCGGCCGAGATCGTGTGTCTTATTCAGGAAAGGGTGCGCTCTCATGGCTCCGGCTCGGTGTTCGACGATTTCTTTGAGAGTTATCAGACAGTACGCAGGCGGGTAAGCAGCCAGCCGGTCAGCATAGAGGTGTCGCCTCTGCCGTCCGGGGCTCCGTCCTCGTTTACCGGCGGAGTGGGCTCGTTCAGGCTCAGTGCCGGATTTGACAAGGACAGTGTCTCCGCGCATGAGGCTGTTTCGCTCAAGGTGACGGTATCCGGTACCGGCAATATCAATCTTGTTACCGCACCCGATGTGTCTTTGCCGTCTGAGTTTGAGGCCTACGATGTAAGGAAGTCGGACAAAGTGTCCACAGGACAGGCTGGAGCGTCAGGTGATGTGACTTTTGAGTATCCGTTTATTCCGAGAGTACCCGGCGACTATGCGGTGCCGCCTGTGGAGTTCTCGTATTATGACATAGGCTCAGGAACTTACAGGACCCTGTCCTCGGGTCCTCTGCACCTGAAAGTGGGTGAGGGAGACCGGAAGGACGCTACTGTCGTGGCTCCCGGCGCGGGAAAGCAGAGCGTGAGAAACATCAACGAGGATATACGCTTTATAGCTCCGTCGTATGGAAAGCTGCGCAGGGAAGGGGCGCTTGCCGTAGGCAGTCCTCTCTGGTATGCTGCTGCAGCGCTCGTACTTCTGCTGACAGCAGTCGCCTGGACACTCCTCTCCAGACGGGCCGCGCGTATGGAAGACATAGCCGGGACTCGTAACCGCAAGGCCTTGAAAGTGGCCAGGGCACGGTTGAGAAACGCCTCCGTATTCCTTAAGCAGAATCTCTATACGGCCTTCTATGAGGAACTGCACAAGGCTATCGTGGGATATATATCGGATAAGCTGACTCTGCCGCCGGCCGACCTCTCCCGTGACAGGATTGCCGGGGAACTTCGGGCAAGAGGCAGGGATGAGGCGTTGATACAGGAACTTTTTGAGATTATGGACGCTTGTGAGTATGCCCGTTATGCCCCGTCTTCCGGCTCGGAGGCGATGGACGGCCACTACCGTCAGGCAGTCAAGGTAATATCGGAAATAGAAAGGTAAGATGAAACGATTGTTATTGTCGCTGATTATGCTGCAGGCGGCCTGGCTGACACTTTCCGCCGCTGATGTCGACTCGCTTTGGAACGGTGCTGTCCGGGACTATACTGACGGACAGTATGAATCGGCCCTGGCCGGATTCACGGCCATAGAGGAGCAGGGCTCTGTCTCCCCGCAGCTGTATTACAATATCGCCAACTGCTATTACAAGCTCGGGCATTTTCCGGGCAAGGCCGTCCTTTATTACGAACGGGCCTTGAAGCTGGATCCTTCATACGAGGATGCGGAGGTCAATCTGAATATAGCCCGGGAGAGCACAGTCGACAGGATCGATATAGTGCCTGAGTTCATACTCGTGACATGGGCCAAGGCCTGGAGAGATACCATGTCGTCCGATGCCTGGGCATACACGGCCCTGGCTCTTTTTCTGATAGTGGCGGTATGCGTACTGGTTTTCCGCTTCGGCAGTCGTACCGCGCTCCGCAAAGGCGCATTTGCCGTAGCCGTGACAGCCTTGATATTCATGGTGATATCCGTGGCTTTCGCATTCGGGCTTCGTTCTGTACAGACAGCCGGGGACGAGGCTGTGGTGACAGTCCCTGTCATCAGCGTCAAGAGCGCGCCCGGCTCAGGAGACCAGTCTCTGTTCATACTGCATGAGGGAACGGATGTGAAGGTCGTGGACCGGCTCGGGGACTGGACCCGCATAGAACTTTCCGACGGCCGTCAGGGCTGGACCGAGAACAGGAATTTAGAAACAATATAAAAACTTACTGACTATGACACTTATTAAATCCATCTCCGGTATCAGGGGCACTGTCGGAGGAACATGTGGAGATTCGCTCTCGCCTCTTGACATTGTCAAATTCGTATCTGCCTATGCTTCCATGCTTGCTAAGGGAAAACAGTCCGGCTGCAGGCTGAAGGTGGTGGTGGGCAGGGATGCGCGGCTGTCCGGACCCATGGTCGAGGAGATAGTATGCGGCACGCTCAGGGCATGCGGCATTGATGTGGTGAATGCCTCGCTGGCCTCCACTCCTACGGTAGAGATGGCGGTGGTGTTCGAGAAGGCGGACGGAGGTATCATCCTGACGGCATCGCACAATCCCAGGCAGTGGAACGCGCTCAAGCTGCTCAACAGCCGCGGTGAGTTCCTCAATGCGGCGGAAGGTGCCGAACTCGTGGAGATTGCCGGCCGTGAGGATTTCGTCTACTGCGATGTGGATTCTGTCGGGACTTATGTGGAGAAAGACTTTACCGACGCGCATATACAGGCTGTGCTCGCCCATCCGCTGGTGGATACGGAAGCCATACGCGCCCGCGGTTTCAAGATCGTGGTGGACGCGGTCAATTCTGTGGGTGGAGTCGTTATGCCCCGTCTTTTGGAGGCTCTTGGAGTAGAGTGCGTCAAGATCAACTGCGAGCCTACCGGCCAGTTTGCCCATAATCCGGAACCGCTGCCCTCTCATCTGACAGACCTGTGCTCCATGGTGGCTTCTGAGAAAGCGGACCTTGGAATAGCGGTGGATCCGGATGTCGACCGCCTGGCATTGGTATGCGAGGACGGAACTTTCTTCGGGGAGGAATATACGCTTGTCTCCGTCGCTGATTATTTCCTGTCGAGGGTGCAGGGGCCTACGGTATCCAATCTTTCGTCATCGAGGGCCCTGAGGGATATTACCGAGGCTCACGGCTGTACTTATACGGCTTCGGCTGTGGGAGAGGTCAATGTTACCGAGGAGATGAAGCGCACAGGTGCGGTGATAGGCGGAGAGGGTAACGGAGGCGTGATAGTGCCGGACCTTCACTACGGGCGGGATGCGCTTATCGGTACGGCTCTGTTCCTCAGCCTTTTGGCCCGTTCTGGAAAGAAGGTGACGGAGGTAAGGGCTGCCCTGCCTCAGTACTGTATCTCCAAAAACAGAATAGAACTGTCTGACAAATCTCTGATAGACAGGATTCTCAATGGACTGAAGCAGCTGTATGCGTCAGAGCGTATCACCGATATCGACGGTGTGAGAATAGACTTTGACGCCAGGAAGATGTGGGTGCATCTGCGCAAATCCAATACGGAACCAATCATCAGGGTGTACTCCGAGGCGGTGGACGCTGAGTCGGCGGATGCCCTTGCCAAGGAAATCATTGCAGCGGCAATGAGGATAATAGAGTAGCCGATATGTTCTCATTCCGAACTACTTCGCTTGACAGACAGGAGGACAATGTCCTGCGCAGGGGCTCCATAGCCGTCCTGTGTGATCAGACGGCATGGAATCCGGAGACAGGAGAGTATATCTTCGGTAGTCTCGCCCGTGGAGGCAATCTCAGGAAGGTGTTTCATCCGGCCGGATGGGACGGAGAGTTCCTGTCCTCGCTCGGTATGGACGGATGTATGTTCATCCCTCTTCGTCCTGCCGTTGTCGGGGATCTGCCTGTGGATGCCGGCATGCTCGAGGATATCGACGCACTTGTCGTGGATTATCAGGATACCGGGTCGAGATACGATTCCATGACCGCGGCTCTGTACGGAATATTCCAGCTTATACACCACAGCGGTCTGTCAGTGTCCGTATACATACTGGACAGGGAGAATATGTGCGGCCGTCAGGTAGAGGGCACGGCCCTGTGTCCCGGAAGTCAGCCCGAGGCCGGTATCGAGGGTATCCCACACCGTCACGGACTGACGCTCGGAGAGCTCGCCAATCTCTTCTATACAGAGACAGGCGCCCACTTCCCTCTTCATATCATATCCAGCCAGGTGCGTCCTAACGGACAGTATCTGATGCCGTGGAGCATACCTCCCCGGGAAGATGTACCGGGCCTGTTCACATCCGCCTTTTACTGCGGCATGATATTGCTCTCGTCCACAAATGTGAGCTGCGGGCAAGGAACCCTGAGACCCTATGAGTTTTTCGGAGCTCCGTTCATGCGCGGGTATATGGACGGTATGGATTCTTCAGGCTTTGCCGATGCCGGTGTGCTTCTGCGCAAGGCTGCATTCAGACCCGGTGCCGGGATTCATGCGGGGCAGACCTGCTACGGTTTTCAGATGCTGCCCGTGCCCGGGGTGCCGTACCACTCGCTCGCGCATGCTCTGAGGATTCTCAGGCAGCTTGTCAGTGACGGCTGCGGTGCGGATGTGACGGGTCTGGACGCAATGGCCGGAGACGAGGTGATGACTGCGTATGTCAGGGGCGGAGTCAGCTGGACTGACCTGAAGGAGCATGTCAAGGTGGAGGAACAGAAATGGATACGCAAGGCCCGCAGGTATATGCTCTATGATGATCAGATTGTAAGAGTCAAAACATTCAGAACCAATGATAAATAATCAGTTATATGAAAAGAACCAATTTTAGTGCAGCAGCGGCCGTATGCGCCGGTCTTGTACTGGCTGCGTCATGCAGCAGCTGGGCTCCCGAGCAGCAGGTCTCGGATTACGAGCGCAATGAACTTAAAGGTCCTGTCGCCTCCATGAGGCTTATTCCCTATCTGGTAGACTCTGTGGACGGAGGTTATGAAGCGGTAAGGGTGGAGCCTTCGCCCAACAATGTCTATCTCGAGTTTGACCGTGACGGAAGAACTACTCTCAACAGGCGTTTCAACAGCCGGGGGGAGCGTCTCTCCGACCGCGTTTACGAGTATGACTCCAAGGGAAGGCTCATATCCACCACTCTTACGGATACTACGGGCAAGGTGCTGGAGTCCGCCTCGTACACTTACAGCAAGGGCCGCCTTGTCTCCGTCAGGACTATGGACGGAGACAGTCTCAGGCAGTACAGCGAGTACACATACTACGACAGGGACAGTGTGGTCATGGATTTCTATTTCAAGGAGAATGAAAGGTCCGGATATAGGGTCATGACCTATGACTCACTCGGCAACAATATCACCAATGTCACGCGTAATGACGAGGGTATGCTTATGAGCAGTTTCGAGCTCGGATATGACTCGCTCGGCCGTAAGGACACCATCACCTCGTTCAGCGTCTTTTTCGGAGAGATGAATTCGGGTATGGACTATAACGACGAGGGCTTCTGCATCCGTTCCGTGATGAACGGAAGAGCCGGCGTGGCCGTGTACGACTTCCGCCACAAACTGGATTCCCACGGCAACTGGATAGAGCGCGAGTCCTGCCCTGCGGGCTCATCGACACCTAAGAGAGTCGAGCGCAGGGAACTGACTTACTATGAGAATTAGCGAAAAAGTGCGATTAATTTGTCCGGTTGACAAATTATATATACTTTTGCGCCTCAAAACACATTAACAACAAACGACATGAAAAAAGGTATACATCCCGAATCCTACCGTCTTGTAGCATTCAAGGATATGTCCAACGAGCACGTGTTCATCACACGCTCATGTGTCAACACCAGGGAGACCATTGATATCGAAGGTGTTACATATCCGCTCGTAAAGGTCGAGATTTCCAACACCTCTCATCCTTTCTATACAGGAAAGATGAAGCTTGTGGATACCGCCGGCCGTGTGGACAAGTTCTATCAGCGTTACAAGAGCCGTCAGAAGTAATCTCCGGTTACTTTCACAAGGATACAAAAAAGAGAGCCGCCCCATATGGGACGGCTCTTTCAGTATGCGTATCCGCCTCGCTTACCTGGGCTGGATGGCCTCGATGGTAATGGCACGGGCAGGACTCATGAATGCCTTCTCGAAGTATTGGTCGAAAAGTTCGAAATCATCGGAGATGCCGCTTTCGGGCAGGTCGAATTTGTATCTGATAATCTCGCCGTAGTTGCCGATCTCATCCTCAGCCACTGCAAGCACAGTCCAGCTGTAATCGGCGGACAGGTATATCATGTTGAATGAAACCTCCTTGTTGGCTAAGTATCCCTGTGCGAAGCAGGCCTGGAGAAGCTCTTCGTCGCTGGGGCTGGAAGGGATGTCAGCGGAATTGTATATTCCGTAGTTTACCAGAACGGCGGATTCGGAGAGCGTGAAGTCAGGAACTACTATGAGATTGAATCCGGGGTAGCCTAAGCTTCCGTACTCAGGATTGTATGCGGCCAGTTCGTTGAGGTCCCAGTAGTAAATCTTGACATCTGCGGTTGCGTCTGTGGGAGACTCGTTGAGAGTGGTGATCTTGTGCGTGCTGAGGTGTGAGTTGAAAGTAGCGCTCTCGATGTCCACGCTGAAGCCGGCGATATATGTGACTGTTCCGGGCTGAATATCGATATACTCCTGTGAGGTGGTTCCGACGGCTACATAATTGGCCCAGTCATCACCATACAGCTGATCATACTGACGCAGGGCTTCCTCCATGAGCTGAATGTCGGTAACGCCGCTGTCGTAAAGGCTCTGGTTGAAGTTGATGCAGATGTAGGGGGCAATGGGATCGGAGGGAGTGGCCTCATAGATGAATCCGTGAACCTTGGGAGTGACTTCGAAAGAGATGGTGAAGTCTGTGAGATTGTCGAGCGCGCCGTCCTGCTGAACTGCGACATAGAATGACTCAGGCTTCTCAGCTCCGGCGTATGTGTAGCTTACGAGTACACCGTCCTCGCGGTATGTACCCTCATTGCGGGCTATGTTGAATGTGATCTGTCCGGCCTCATCGGTGTTGATATCCGTAATCCAGTCGCAGCTGAGTCCGGCCTCTGCTGTGATCTGTCCGTCCTCCGCGGGATTGGTGACGGTGTACTTGATGGTGCATTTACCGCCAGTATAGGCCGAAGTGAAGGGACCGGGGGTCTCGGTTGTGAGCGTAGGAGCATCCTTTTCTACGGGCTGCTCTTCAGGCTCTTTGTTACAGCTTGTAAGCGCGGTGACAGCAAGTCCTGCGACCGCAAAAGCGATAATAGAAGGATAGAATTTGAGTTTCATATACATTTAAATATTAAAATATCGTGCGAAGATAATTATTTTTCGGAAAAATAATAGGATAAAACGCAGAATAAAGCGAATTTGAGCATTCTCACTGACAGTCAGAGGGTTTGGCTTCGGGTGGCACGGAATGGCACAAGGACGTTAAAACGGATTTTGGCGGATTGCAGCAATAGATGCACTTCCAAACCATTACCCGACACCGAATGCACATTTAACACTAACGGTCTCTATTTCTGCGTTCTGCGTAGATTTACATTCTGCCTTTACAACTCCCGTAAACTAATTTTGCACCAAACAAAAAGCAAAGATTATGAGGAGTACTTTCAAGACCGTCTTCTATGTAAACGGAAGCAAGGAAAAGAATGGAATTGTCCCCATCATGGGACGGGTTACAATCAACGGGACTATCGCACAGTTCAGTTGCAAGCAGCGCATCTCCAAGGATTTGTGGGATGCCAAAGGCAACAGGGCGAAAGGCAAGAGCCGAGAGGCGGT
>DXAT01000011.1 GCA_019116965.1 Candidatus Coprenecus pullistercoris | reverse complement strand
GCTCTCTCGGAACCTCAGGGAAGCCGATGGTCTTCTCGTCCCTGTCTACTGCGAGCTCTATGTTCTCGGTCTCATCGTAGAGGGCGTAGTCGGTGAAGAATCTGCGCTCATTGGTCTGGACAGCGTCTCCGCCGTAGATTTGGGTGGCCAGAACGAGAGCGTGGGCTACTCCGCCGAGTGCGTTGCGCTCGCCTTCGCCTATACGCTCGGGGTCAATCTGGCATACAACGCCGATAACATGTGCTGCGGCTACCTCGGATGCGTCTGCGTCCTTTGAGAGCAGGCTTCCGTCTGCCAGGTAGAAGTCACCGATCTGGAGGTTGTGCTCGATGACAGTGGACTCTCCGTTGGTGAACGAGTAGCTGTGGCCGGCCTCGGCAGTGCCGTCGAATTTCCATTCCTCACCGTCCATTGTGCCGGATACAGAGAAGCTGCCGGGCTTTACGATGTAGTTGAGGACTCCGTTTCTGGTCTGGGGGATGTTGTCTGTGAACTCCAGTCCTGTGGAAATCGTATAGTCGGGTATATCGTAGTTGGTGTTGGTGAATGTGTAGACGGTTCCGCCCATCTTTGCGGTCACGAGACCGAAGGCATGCTCCATGTTTATGCTCAGCACCTCTCCTGTGACAGTGCCGGAGCCGTAGGTCAGGTCGGACTGGTTGAAGCCGTTGCCGCTCTGGTCCTCAGCGATGCTCCAGTGTGCGGCTATGGCCGAGAAGAACTCTCCGGCGTTGGAGGCTGTGATATCGACATTACCGGTCAGTGTCTCCTGGTAGGGATAGTAGGCGTAGTAAACGGCATTGGAGGGGAACTCCATGGTCCTGTCGTCGACTCTCCATGAAAGGTTGTCGTTGGAGCCGTAGGCGGTGACGCACAGATTGCTGAATCCTTCAACGAGGGCTCCGCCGGATACGGCGTACACTCCGATGCGGTCTCCGACATTGAATGTCCTGTGGTTGGCGTTGCTTCCGTCTTCGGACACGAAGCCGTTGTCAGCTACAGTGATGTCGAGGTCCAGAAATTTGATCTGGCGGTTCTCATCCTTGTTGCAGGCTGTCATCGCAAGGCAGACGGCAGCGGCAAATAAAATCTTTTTCATCTTAAAACAATATTAATTGGTTGTTGTCATATAAAGTATGTTGCAAAGTTATGAAAAAAATAAGTACATTTGTAGGATATTTAGGATATTAGATATTATAAAAGGATATGACTGATTTCCAGAAATCGATTATCGAGGGTATTCCGGATGAGCTCCCGGCGCCCAAGCCATTCGATCCGACTGTCAACCATGCTCCTCACAGGAAGCAGATACTGACAGCAGACGAGAAGAAGCTCGCTCTTAAAAACGCACTGCGCTATTTCCCGCCCAAGCATCATGCGACTCTGATTCCTGAATTCAAGGAAGAACTCGAGACTTACGGCAGGATCTATATGTACCGCCTGCGTCCCGATTATAAGATTTACGCCAGAAGCATAGATGATTTCCCATATAAGAGCCGTCAGGCGGCCGCGATAATGCTCATGATATCCAACAATCTGGACATGGCCGTAGCCCAGCATCCCCATGAACTTATAGTATATGGCGGCAACGGTGCGGCTTTCCAGAACTGGGCTCAGTACCGTCTGACCATGCAGTACCTTTCGCAGATGACCGACGAGCAGACCCTGGTCCTGTATTCCGGCCATCCTCTCGGACTGTTCCCCTCGCATAAGGACGCTCCCCGCTTAGTGATAACCAACGGTATGGTGATACCCAATTACTCGTCCAAGGACCATTGGGAGAAATTCAACGCCCTCGGGGTGTCTCAGTACGGTCAGATGACGGCCGGCTCGTTTATGTACATAGGTCCTCAGGGCATCGTACACGGTACCACCATCACGGTGATGAACGCCGCAAGGATGCATACCCGTCCGGGGACGGAGAACCGGGGGAAAATCTTCGTCAGCTCCGGTCTGGGCGGTATGTCAGGAGCTCAGGGCAAGGCCTCGGTGATAGCCGGTGTGGTCGGCATCATCGCCGAGATCAACCCCAAGGCCATCCGTACCCGATATTCGCAGGGCTGGGTGGACGAGGTGTTCACTGAACTTGATCCTCTGATCGACCGTGCGCTGCAGGCCAGGGAGAACAAGGAGGCCGTGGCTCTTGCATATCAGGGCAATGTCGTGGATCTCTGGGAGAGACTCGCCAAGAGGGGAGTGGATGTGGACCTGGGTTCCGACCAGACATCGCTGCACAATCCCTGGGCCGGCGGCTACTATCCCGCAGGCTTCACTTTCGAGGAGTCCAACGAGATGATGGCCAACGACCCCGACAAGTTCAAGAGGGAGGTGCAGAAGTCCCTCCGTCGTCATGTGGCGGCCATCAACAAGCTCACGGAGAAGGGCATGTATTTCTTCGACTACGGCAACGCCTTCCTTCTAGAGGCTTCCCGTGCGAAGGCGGATATCATGGGCGTGAACGGAGCGTTCCGCTATCCCTCGTATGTGCAGGACATCATGGGCCCTCTTTTCTTCGATTACGGCTTCGGCCCCTACCGTTGGGTCTGCACTTCATCCAAACCTGAGGATCTGGCGGAGACCGACCGCATAGCGGCGGAGGTGCTGGAGGAGATATACAAGACGGCTCCAGAAGAGATTAAGAATCAGCTTGCAGACAATATACACTGGATTAAGGAGGCAGGCCGCAACAGACTGGTTGTCGGCTCACAGGCCCGTATTCTCTATGCGGACGCAGAGGGACGCACCAAGATAGCCTTAGAGATGAACAAGGCTATCCGTGAAGGCCGTATCACGGCGCCGATAGTGCTGGGCCGCGACCATCACGACGTGTCGGGTACTGACTCGCCTTACCGTGAGACCTCCAATATCTACGACGGCTCGCAGTTTACGGCCGACATGGCGGTGCAGAATGTCATAGGCGACTCCTTCCGCGGAGCTACCTGGGTATCGCTGCACAACGGCGGCGGAGTAGGCTGGGGCGAGGTCATCAACGGCGGCTTCGGCATGGTGATTGACGGAAGCGATGATGCGGACCGCCGAATCAGGAGCATGCTCCACTGGGATGTGAACAACGGTATCGCACGCCGTAGCTGGGCCCGCAACAAGGGAGCCATGTTCGCCATCCAAAGGGAGATGGAAAGGACTCCGGACCTTAAGGTTACGGTGCCTTATCTTGTAGACGAGAGCCTTTTGTAACGGTTAAACAACAAAACAACTATTGAAATATGGCAGAAAAATTATTTACTGAATTCCCTCCTGTCTCTACGGCTGCATGGGAAGAGGTGATAACGAAGGACCTGAAGGGTGCTGATTACGAGAAGAAGCTCGTATGGAAGACCTATGACGGCTTCTCCGTGCGCCCTTATTACCGCGCCGAGGACCTTCAGGGATTAAAGTATTTCGGGAAAAATCCCGGCGAGTTCCCTTTTGTCAGGGGTACAAAGCAGAACAATAAATGGTATATCAACGAGAGCCTTTGCTGTGAGGACCCGGCTGCGGCCAACAGCAAGGCGCTTGTGCTTCTGACCAAGGGAGTGGAGTCATTGACATTCCATCTTGCGGAGGGCAAGTCTTTTGAACTCTCTGATTTCGCAGTGCTCCTCAAGGGGATTGCCCTGGACAAGGTGCCTGTCGGCTTCCGCGGCTGCTGCCCCAAGACAGTGGGCACACTGGTCAACTTCCTCAAATATGTGGACGGCCTGGGCATAGACAAGGACGCCGTGCATGCCACATTTGACTTCTCGCCCCTGAGACCTCTTAACAAGAGAGGCACATTCTGCGAGGAAAAAGGCTTCAATGCCTTGATTGAGTGCGTAAAAGCTGCCGCTCCTTATAAGAATGTGCGGGTGATAGAGGTGGATGCCTATATTTATAACAGTTGCGGAGCCTCTTCCACTCAGGAACTTGCATTCGCCCTTTCTCAGGGAAGCGAATACCTGTCACGCCTGAGCGATGCCGGCTTTGATATCGAAACCATAGCCCGCAAGATATATTTCCATTTCGGAGTAGGCAGCTCGTATTTCCTGGAGATAGCCAAGTTCCGCGCCGCCCGTATGCTCTGGGCCAATGTCGTGGAGGACTACGGCTGTGCAAAGGGCTGTCCTGAGAAGATGCTGGTGTCCGCCACTACCTCGGAGTACAATCTTACGGTTTATGACTCTTATGTCAATATGCTCAGGGGCACTACGGAGGCCATGAGCGCAGCTATCGCTGG
The DNA here is from genome assembly GCA_019116965.1 of Candidatus Coprenecus pullistercoris. Lineage (GTDB taxonomy): Bacteria > Bacteroidota > Bacteroidia > Bacteroidales > UBA932 > Coprenecus > Coprenecus pullistercoris. Next base: position 7,894 of record DXAT01000011.1, on the reverse strand, counting down.
TGTCGACTATCTGGAGGTGCTGCCCTACGACTTTGCCTTCAGGGTACCCAATGAGTTCTCCAGCCGCATAGCCCGCAATGTCCAGAATATCCTCAAGGAGGAGGCCCGCTTCGACAAGGTCGTGGACCCTGCGGCAGGTTCATATTATGTGGAGATGATTACTGACAAGATGGCTCAGGCCGCATGGGATCTCTTCCGCAAGGTGGAGGCCGCCGGCGGATATGTGGCTCAGTTCAAGGCTGGATTCATCCAGTCCGAGATCAAGGCAGTGTCCGACAAGCGCGACAAGAACTTCGCCACCAGACGCGACACTATCCTCGGTACCAACCAGTATCCCAATTTCCTCGAGAAGGCCGGAGACGAGATTACAAAGGAGATAGTCTCCCGTGATATTCCCACCCATATGGGACAGGTCATCAAGGCCCACGGATGCCATCGCGATGATGCTGTGGAGCCTCTCAGGCCCTACCGTGCCGCAGAGGCGTTCGAGGCCCTGCGTCTGGCCACGGACCGCAGCGGCAAGGAGCCCAAGGCATTTATGCTTACATTCGGCAACCTCGCCATGTGCCGTGCCCGTGCCCAGTTCTCATCCAATTTCTTCGCCGTAGCCGGTATCCGCATTATCGACAACAACCGTTTCGCCTCCATCGAGGAGGGCGTCAAGGCTGCCCTCGCTTCCGGAGCGGAGATAGTCGTGGCCTGCTCATCAGATGACGAGTATGCCGGAGCTGTGCCCGAGATAGCCCGCCTTATCGGAGACAAGGCTGTCGTTGTAGTCGCAGGAGAGCCTGCATGCAAGGAAGAACTCCTCGCCAAGGGGATTCAGAACTTTATCAGTGTCAAGAGCAACGTCCTCGAGACCCTTCGCGGCTATCAGGAGAAACTCGGAATCAAACCTCTTTAATCTCAGAAGATATGCGTCCTAATTTTAAAGATATTCAATTTGACAAAGCCTCTGCCGCTTCATGTGCACAGGCGTCTGAACAGCAGATATGGGAGACTCCCGAGCGTATCGGCGTGAAGGAGATATATACTCCCAAGGACAATGAGGGGATGGAGCACCTCAACTATGCCGCAGGTCTTCCTCCTTTCCTCCGCGGACCCTACAGCACCATGTATGTGATGAGGCCCTGGACCATCCGTCAGTATGCCGGATTCTCCACGGCTGAGGAGTCCAATGCATTCTACCGTAGAAACCTCGCCGCCGGACAGAAGGGACTTTCCGTCGCCTTCGACCTGGCTACACACAGAGGCTACGACGCCGATCATCCAAGAGTTGTGGGTGATGTCGGCAAGGCCGGTGTGTCCATCTGCAGCGTAGAGGACATGAAGGTGCTCTTCGACCAGATACCTCTGAACAAGATGTCCGTGTCCATGACCATGAACGGTGCCGTTCTGCCCATCCTGGCCTTCTATATCGTAGCGGCTCAGGAGCAGGGTGCCAAGCTCGAGGAGATGCAGGGTACCATCCAGAACGATATCCTCAAGGAGTTCATGGTCCGCAACACCTACATCTATCCTCCCGAGTTCTCCATGAGAATCATCGGCGACATCTTCGCCTACACCTCCAAGTACATGCCCAAGTTCAACTCGATATCCATCTCCGGCTATCACATGCAGGAGGCCGGTGCGACCTGCGATATCGAGATGGCCTACACCCTGGCCGACGGTCTTGAGTATCTGCGTACCGGCATCAAGGCCGGTATCGACGTGGATGCCTTCGCCCCCCGTCTGTCCTTCTTCTGGGCTATCGGTATGAACCACTTCATGGAGATTGCCAAGATGCGCGCAGCCCGTATGCTCTGGGCCAAGATCGTCAAGTCATTCAATCCTAAGAATTCCAAGTCTCTGTCCCTCAGGACACACTGCCAGACATCGGGATGGTCTCTCACCGAGCAGGATCCTTTCAACAATGTGGCCAGGACATGTATCGAAGCCATGGGCGCCGCTCTCGGACACACCCAGTCCCTGCATACCAACGCCCTCGACGAGGCTATCGCCCTGCCTACTGACTTCTCCGCCCGTATCGCGCGTAACACACAGATATACATCCAGGAGGAGACCAACTTATGCCGCGGCATAGATCCGTGGGCCGGTTCATACTATGTGGAGTACCTGACAGACCAGATAGCCCACAGGGCATGGGAGCACATCCAGGAAATCGAACAGCTCGGCGGTATGGCCAAGGCTATCGAGACCGGTATTCCCAAGCTGCGTATCGAGGAGGCCGCCGCACGCAAGCAGGCCCGCATCGACTCCGGAGTGGACAAGATCATCGGTATCAACGAGTACCGTCTTGAGAAAGAGGATCCTATCGAGATTCTCGATATCGACAACACCAAGGTGCGCGAGTCTCAGATCGCCCGTCTGAAAGAGCTCCGTGCCAACCGTGACAATGCTGCTGTTCAGGCATCCCTCGATGCCATCACCAAGGCTGTCGAGACCAAGAGCGGCAATCTTCTGGAACTTGCCGTGGAGGCTGCCCGCAACAGGGCTACTCTCGGTGAGATTTCAGACGCATGCGAGAAAGTTGTAGGACGATATAAAGCAGTTATAAGAATGAATACAGGTGTTTACTCTTCAGAGGTCAAGAGCGACAGTGAGTTCGAGAAGGCCAAGGAGATGGTGGCCGACTTCGCCAAGAGGGAGGGCCGTCAGCCCCGTATCATGATAGCCAAGCTCGGTCAGGACGGACATGACCGCGGTGCCAAGGTGGTGGCTACCGGATATGCCGACTGCGGCTTCGATGTGGATATGGGACCTCTCTTCCAGACTCCTGCAGAGGCAGCCAAACAGGCTGTGGAGAACGACGTGCATATCGTCGGTGTATCCTCTCTCGCAGCTGGTCACAAGACTCTCGTTCCGCAGATTATCGAAGAGCTCCGCAAACTCGGCCGTGAGGACATCCTCGTGGTAGTGGGCGGTGTGATTCCGGCTCAGGACTACGATGCCCTCTATAAGGCTGGAGCAGCGGCCATCTTCGGTCCCGGCACACGCATCTCGACTTCAGTTATCAAGATGATCGAGCTTCTCAATATGAGGTAGAAGTGCCGTTCAAGGTACATCAGTATGGAAGGGCTGTCCCGAAAGGGACGGCTCTTTTCTTATCCATGCTGTATGAAAAAAGCCGGATGGGATTTCCAACCGGCTGTATATCTTGTCCTGCTGAGAGGAGATTACTCCTCGTTCAGTCTGAGGTGCTGCACATAGATAGCCTTCTTGATCTCGTTTCTTCTCTTGACAGAAGGTTTCTCGAACTGCTTTCTGTTGCGGAGCTCGCGTACCACGCCTGTCTTCTCGAATTTGCGTTTGAATTTCTTGAGAGCCTTCTCTATGTTCTCGCCTTCCTTGATAGGTACTATAATCATTCTTTTACCACCTCCTTTTGTTAGGGCTGCAAAGGTAGATAATTTTATTAAATTTGCAAAAATAATCCACGATGACAGAGGAGTTTCTGAGATATATCGAGTCTGAGCGCAGGTACTCGGCCAGGACTTGCGCCATATACCGAGGGGCACTGGAAGACTTCTTCGGGTATGTGTATCCCGGGGCGGACAACCTTACTGACACCCAGCAAAAAGAGGCGTTTTCCTATGGCAGTGTACGCGGCTTTATTGCCATGTGCATGGAAAGCGGCCTGAGTGCCCGTACAGTCAATCTCAAGCTGTCAGCTTTGAGCAGTTGCTGCCGTTGGCTGGTACATCAGGGTGTGCTTGCCTCTAACCCTGTCAACAGGATAATACGCCCCAAGGAGCACAGACGGCTTCCCGAGTTCTATACCGAAGCGTCCGTCGGGCGTTTTCTTGACAGTAAGGGACTGGACGGCACAGGTACGGCATCAGCGCAGATGAGTTTTCACAGCTACCGTAATGCCATGATAATACTGATATTATATGTTACAGGTATGAGACGCTCCGAGGTAGTGTCCCTCAGGCGCGGTGATTTCGACTATGACCGCCGTGTCTTTACAGTGCTTGGAAAAGGTGATAAAATGAGAGAAATTCCCGTTCCTGCTTCCGTTTGTCAGGAAATATTGCTATATTTGAAGAGAATTAAGGCTGAGTTCCCGGAAGCTCCGGAAGACGGAAGGTTTTTTCTGACCGATTCGGGAGCGCCGCTCTATCCGGAGTTTGTCAATGAGGTCGTGCATAAGGAACTGGACGGGGTGGAAGGATTCAGTGGCAGGAAGTCACCGCATGTGCTGAGGCACTCTATAGCGACGCACCTGCTTGATGAGGGGGCGGACCTTAATTCGATAAAGGAGATTTTGGGGCATTCCTCGCTGGCAGCCACGCAGGTTTATACCCACAGCTCCTTGGAACAGTTGAGGAACACTTATTTAACCGCTCATCCAAGAGCTAAAAACGGAGGTAATTATGAAGATTAATGTTCAATCGATCAAATTCGATGCAGATCAGAAGCTGCTCGACTTCATCGACAAGAAAGTCGGCAAGTTGGAAAAGTTTTTTGACAACATCATCAGCTGCGATGTGGCGCTCACAGTGCAGCCTGATCACGGCAAGACAGTGAAGGTGAGACTGGGTATTCCCGGAGACGATCTTATCATCGAGAGGACCGCGGTTACCTTTGAGGACGCAGTGGTGGATTGTGTGGATGTCCTTCAGGACCAGATAATCAAGATGAAGGAAAAGAGATTCGGCAAATAGCCTTCTCTGACATAGTATAATCATCACAGACTCGGGACTGTCTCATATCGGGACGGTCCCGTTTCCGTTTAGAAGAACAGAGCTGCGAGCTCTTCGGCCTGTACGGGACCGAAGTAATCTGCAAGAGGCAGTCTTGACAGGGCCTCAAGTACGGCCTCGTACTTGTGCGGTACTTCCGCCATAGTCTGTTCTACTTCCTCGGTGGGTCTGGTGAAGAAGTAGTCGCCTCGGACGGAGCACGATCGGATAATGCCGCCTGAGACATCAAGTGATACCTCGATGAGACCTGAGGGAAACTTATGCACGCGGCTGAGACCGTATGCCGGTGATGAGCCGAAGTTCCACTGCCAGGTGGAGTATTTGTTCCTGCACAGAAGGTCGATTTCCGTTTTCTCCTCCTGGGTGTAATTCCTGACTTCCATGTCGGTGCTGCCAGTCATACTCTCCTGCATGTAGGAGAGAAATTCCGTTACGGACATGGGGGAGGGCAGATGGTCCGATATGTTGGTGACTCTGGAGCGGTTGGACTGAACGCTCTTGCCGATGAATTTCTCCGGGCGGGTGTTGAGGGCGCCTGACAGATCTGCCACAGAGGCGGAGAACAGCAGAGTGCCGTGCTGGAGCACCCGGTCACCATGTACACAGACCGCATTGCCGGAGAACTTGCGGCCATCGATGACCAGGTCATTGCGGCCCTGCAGAGAGGCGTTGACCCCGAGACCTCTCAGTGCCTCGATTACCGGAGCGGTGAAGCGGCGGAACATGGCTGCTGTGTCCTCTCCGGGCACTTTGCGGTCTATAAAGGTGTAGTTGACATTGCCTAAGTCGTGGAACACGGCGCCTCCGCCGGTAAGACGCCTGACTACGGGAATCCCGTGGGCCCGGACATAATCGGAGTTGATTTCGGCCAGGGCGTTCTGATAGCGGCCCACTATGACTGACGGAGCGTTTCTCCAGAGCCGGAAGACGGGTCTCTCCACGCCGGTCAGCAGATATTCCTCGGCGGCGAGGTTCCAGTAGGGATCAGTGACGGTGTCTGTAAAGCAAAGAGAAGACATAGGCATATAGACTGTAAATAATGAAGGCTACGGCTGTTCCGAAAACGGCTCCGCAGATGACATCCGTGGTGAAGTGGCGGGCCAGATATATCCTGCTGAATCCTACGGCCGCCGCCCAGAGAACTATTGCGACAGAGTACCACTTTCGTCTGAAAATCAATGAAGTGAGAACGGCCAGTCCGAAAGTGTTGGCAGCATGTGCGGAAAAGAATCCGTATAGTCCTCCCGGGCCTTCCGGTAATGCCAGCATGCCTTCTAACAGAGGGTCATGGCTCGGACGCAGGCGCTGTACCGCGTCCTTGACGATATTGGTCAGCTGGTCCGTGATCCCGAAGCAGAGCAGGACGGCCAGTACTCCTGTCAGGCCTATTGCCCATATAGGCAGCCGACTGCCGCATCTGAACGCGGAAGAATGTTTCCCGTACCATTTTGGTACGAACATGAGTGCGGCTATGATCACATAAAGTGGAATCCATGCCGTCCGTGATGAGAGGAAGAGCATTATAGAGTCCCACACAGGTGTGTGCAGGGCATTGAGGCCGAGGACAATCTCTCTGTCAAGATTCAGGATCCACTCTGTCATGGCCTGTCCGAGTTAAGCGCGTTCCACAGCATGTCCTTGAGCATCGGGATATTCTCTCCGCTTACAGAGGAGAAAAAGACAGACGGTATTCCTTCAGGAAGTTCTTTCTGCAGTCCTTCGCGCAGCTCATCGTCAAGGATATCTGCCTTGGATATGCCTAATATCCTGTCTTTGTCCAGCAGTTCGGGGTTGAACTGTTCCAGCTCTCCGAGCAGGGTCCTGTATTCTGCCCGTATATCTGCGGAATCGGCCGGTATGACGAAGAGCAGCATGGAGTTGCGCTCTATGTGCTTGAGGAAGCGGAGTCCGAGTCCCTTGCCCTCGTGCGCGCCCTCGATGATGCCGGGAATGTCCGCCATCACGAAGGAGTGGTCGTCCCGGCATGATACGATGCCGAGATTCGGTTCCAGGGTGGTGAACGGATAGTCGGCTATCTTGGGCCTGGCCGCCGATACTGCTGACAGCAGGGTGGACTTGCCGGCGTTGGGGAAGCCTACCAGTCCGACATCGGCCAGCAGCTTCAGCTCCAGAATGAACCAGCCTTCTTTGCCCGGCTCGCCTTCCTGGGCGAAACGGGGAGTCTGCATGGTGGCCGTCTTGAAAAAATCGTTGCCCTTGCCTCCGCGGCCTCCGCGCACCAATATCTCTTGCTGTCCCGTTTCCAATATCTCGCAGAGCACCTCTCCGGTCTCGGCGTCTTTGGCCACTGTGCCGAGCGGAACATCGAGAATGATGTCCTTGCCGTTGGCTCCGTGACGCAGGCCTCCGCTTCCGGCGCCTCCGTGCTCGGCCTTGATGTGTTTGCGGTATTTAAGATGAATCAGGGTCCAGTACTGCGGATCTCCGCGGAGGATGATGTGGCCGCCACGGCCTCCGTCACCTCCATCCGGACCGCCCTTGGGTATGTATTTTTCGCGCCTCAGATGCGTGGAGCCGTTACCCCCGTTCCCCGAAGCGCAGAATATCTTCACGTAGTCTATGAAATTGCTGTCTGGCATGTATTCTTGTTAATTAATATTTTAAGTGGTTCTTTTGTGTCTTGGATAGGGTAAAAGTAACAAGCGAGTAACAAAATTTTCGTGTATTTTGGCTGAAAACCGTATCCATTAATTTGTAAGTTATATGGTGTTTTTCTGCGGATTTTGGTCGTTTTATCCTGATGAAAAACCGTGTAACTTCAAAACAGACATCAAAGAACTTTCAGTTTTAATGCCACTTTCCACGGTGGAAAGTATCATTATATCTTGCAAAGATAGAGATTCTTTTGATGTGGGGATATTCTTCTGCTGAAATATTTGGAAAGAAAAAATCCCGTCTCAGCGTTTACTACCGGGGCGGGATTGGATAGGTTAAGTTTAGGTTTGTTTCTCTGGAGCAACTGTTATGCTCCGGCGTCGGGTTCCTGGGTGGCGGTGAGCTGTGCGAGGGCCATCTGCTCGCCGGAGACCTCTCCGGTGGCGGTGTCGACGAAAAACCATTTCATGAACACCTTTGGGGCGGCATCGCCGGGTGCTCCGAATTTGGCGTCGTAGTCGGCCTTGAGGTCGTACTCGTCGCTGACGGCGTCCTTGGGGGCACCTATGGCC
>DXAT01000010.1 GCA_019116965.1 Candidatus Coprenecus pullistercoris | reverse complement strand
AGTCGGCGACTCAGTCCGTATCGGCGAGGGCACCTCAGCCGTCCTTCGCGGAAGGCAGTGCGCGTATGAGATCCTCCAGAACCTCGGCCGCCGCTTCAATTATGACAGCTACCTTCAGGTCTCGAAGGAATACATTGACTCCCAGCAGCATCTCGTGAGGATCCTCCAGGAGCCTGCGATGCCCTCCGCAGAGAGAGCCGCTGCCGCTCCATTTGTAATCATGGACTGCCTTTACGGATTTGCCTGCAACCCCTGCTCCTTCTCCTGCAAGCAGGGCGCCATCACCAAGAGCTCGACCTCAACTACTCCCAAACTGGACTACGACAAGTGTATCGGCTGCATGCAGTGCGTGTACCAGTGTCCGGGCCTGGCTATTTTCGGCTACGACACCCGTGCCGGCAAGCTCTTCCTGCCTATCGAGTACGAGGCACAGGAGGGCTCCGGGGTCTTCCTGGTGGACGACAACGGCAGGAAGGTCGGAGAGGGCGTCATCGAGAAGATCATGCTCAAGCCCAATAAGACCAATGTGGCCCGCGTCAAGGTTGCTCAGCTCTATGACGGAGGCGTGCTGACCGATGCCCACGGCTTTATCGTCAAGGAACGCTATCCCGCTCCAGTGGAGATGAAACCCGCTCCGTCGGTGGACGGCAAGACCTATATCTGCCATTGTGAGGACCTTACCTTGGAGAGGATACTGGAGTTGATAGGCGACCGCAAGACTATTTCGGCCGACGAGCTCAAGCACATCTCCCGTCTTGGCATGGGACCCTGCCGCGGCAAGCGCTGTCTCCCGAGGGCCAAATCCGCCCTGCGTCCCTACGGCATAGAGGTGACCGGTGACTTCACTCCCCGTGCGCCCATGGCCAGTCTCGTGGAACTGGGCAATGTCATCAACAAGGCCGGGGCTGAGAAGATTGTCCTGCCGTCCGGGGCTGTTGCCGATGGCGGCAAGGTAGGGGCTCTCGTAGCAGGAGGCGGTATGGCGGGCTCGGCGGTGTTCCGCTATCTGGCCGAGGCCGGTTTCGCTCCCGTGCTGGTCAATAAGGACCGCGGCAGTTCGTGGAGAAATATCGCCGGCGGACGTCCGGCATTCTCCCTGCCCGCGCTGGCCGACATCGCCAACCACAACCTCGAGATATTCCGGGACCTGCAGCAGCATGCGAATATAGACTTCCGCCTAATCCGCTATGTCAACTTTGCCCACGATGAGGCGACCTACAAGTCTCTTGATGCCGCCCGCGCCTGGTCAAAGGCCTACATGGTGGATCCCAAGGACTTCCAGAAGGAGATATCGCCATACATGCGTCCGGGTCTGGACATGTACGTGGCCGCTCAGGTGACAGAGGACTGCTGGCAGGCCACTCCGGGCAAGACCATCAACGCCGTCCGTCTGGTAGGACGCAGTCACGGCGGCCGGATTCTCGAGGAGACCGAGCTGGTGGATGTACGCAAGGTAGGCGGAGAATACGAGGTGCTGGTACATGACAGTGCCCGCCGCTACACTAGGTTCCGCACGGAGATATTTGTCAATGCCCTCGGATACGGTGCGGAGAAATTCGCACACATGCTCGGCATCGAGACCGGCCTGTATCCTGTAAAGCACCAGGCCTTCATCACCAAGCGTCTGCCGCTTTTAGGCAAGGAGGGTGCTCCTCTGGACATGCTCATCGATCGCCGTCATTACAAGGGCTTCTCGGCTGTCTACGGGCAGCAGCTGGCCGACACCGGCCAGATTATCGGCTGCGCCTCTCCGGCCACCGATCCCGCAGAGGCCGGCAAGGATCTCAGAATCAATACTCAGGCCTTCCTGGAGATAGCCTCCGAAGTCTTCTCCGAGTGGATTCCCGCTCTCAAGGAAGTCGGTATACAGGCCACCTGGGCAGGCTACTATGTGGAGCCCCGCTATATCGTCGATCCGGCCCTCGGCCTCTTCATCGGTATGCGCGGCCACGGCTTCATGCTCTCGCAGTACATCGGCAAGCTCTACGTGGAGGCTCTTCTCGGCCGTCCCGTGCCCGAGTACTTCAAGGACCTGGCCCTCAGCGGCACAGGCCTCAGCGAGCAGGCATTCAAATAGCCTTCCGCAGATATCATCCATTCAGGGCGCGGCACTTTTATGTCACGCCCTGTTTGCTTTCAGGCATTAAATACTTACATTTGTATCATCTTTTGTCCCACAGCCGTCCCTGCTGTAGTTATGCGTTTAACTTAAATGATACGTGATGCAATGAAAGCAGATGAGATTATGGAACTGTTCAGACAGTTCGAGTCAATCGCCAATGACTATGAGGGCGTAGAGTGCTGGAGTGCCAGGGAATTGTCTAAGTTGCTGGGTTACACGCAGTGGCGGAATTTTGAAAACATTGTGGAGAAGGCCAAGGCGGCATGTCGGAATGCCGGTCAGGATGTCTCATACCATTTTGCTGACGTCAGCAAAATGGTCTCCCTCGGATCTGGCTCAGAAAGAGAACTTTACGATTTGATGCTTACGCGCTATGCATGTTATCTTATCGCACAAAACGGAGATGCCAGGAAGCCGCAAGTCGCTTTCGCTCAGAACTATTTCGCAGTTCAGACCAGGCGTGCGGAACTCATTCAGAAACGCATACTTGAGTACGAACGCGTGCAGGCCCGGAATAAACTCGCTGAAACAGAGAAGAGAAAAGGCTTAAATCAGATGAGAAGAAGATAAAAGTTGATAAAAATGATACAATTACAAAGAAATAACACCGAAATGGAGGATGTGCGCCGGATGCTGAGGCCGAGACGGGATGATGCGCACAAGGGGGACTTCGGACATGCGCTTTTAGTGTGCGGTTCGCGCGGGATGGCCGGGGCGGCTGTACTGGCCGCTATGGGGGCGCTGCGCTCCGGCTGCGGCCTGGTGACGGTGCATCTGCCGGAGTCCGAACGGACGGTGATTCACTGCACCTGCCCTTCGGCTATGGTGGACTGCGACCCTCAGGGGCATTTTTCCGTATTGCCCTCAAATATGGAGCGGTATACAGCGGTAGGATGCGGATGCGGCCTTGGACGGCATCCTGAGACGGAGGCCGCCCTCAGAAGCCTGCTGCGTACATGGTGCCGGCCGATGGTCCTGGATGCGGATGCCCTGAACATCATTGCCGCCGGGCCGGATTTGCTCGGACTCGTGCCTGAAGGCTCCATTCTCACACCCCATCTCGGAGAGCTCCGCCGTCTGGTGGGCGAATGGACTTCTGCAGAGGATAGGCTGGCGAAAGCTGCGGACCTGGCCGGTCGGACGCGCAGCTGTGTGGTGGTCAAGGGACCGCATTCGGCTGTAGTCTCTCCGGATGGGCAGGCGGCATTCAGCTCCACCGGCAATCCCGGGATGGCCACCGGCGGCAGTGGAGATGTGCTGACCGGCCTGTTGACCGGGCTGTTAGCTTCAGGTTACGGGGCGTTTGAGGCAGCCAGTATGGGAGTATGGCTGCACGGCAGGGCGGGGGACATTGCCGCCTCCCGTTACGGGCAGAACGGGATGAACAGCCGGGACATCGCCGACTGCCTCGGGGAAGCCTTCAAATCTATCGAGCAGTAAGCTCGGCGATTACGAATGATATTATGGTGAGCAGCAGGAAGAACACTCTCTGCATTTGGCCGTAGTAATTATTTTGGCTATCGGAAGTATTTATATGGAAAATTATATAAATTTGCAAATAAATGTTTGCGTGCTTGAGGAGATGATTTATATAATTAAAAAGTTACTATGGCGAAGTGTTCTATTAATCTGCATGTTGCTGTTGTTGTTCTATGCTTGTCCGTTAGTTTGATGCATGCTCAGAATCATTGGCTATGGCCGATAAAAGGTCTGGAGGCCGGGCAGGGAGTGATATGCGCTCCGCAGCAGTATATCGGGGAGGAACTGAATTTTGGAGATCTTATCGTAGCTGCGCCCGAGGGTACCTATGTGCTGTGCCCTGCCGGCGGTGTAGTACTTGATTTCGGAGTCGGATACCGCAAGTCGCTTCAGGAATCCGTCTCCTTTCATGCCGGTTCGGATAATCTCGACTCAATGCTCGGAGAGCTTGAGGATGCCGGAGAACTCAATAGTCTGCCGGTTTCAAACAGATATGTGAGCGGAGATATATTCATACGGCTTGATGACGGCAGGATGATATTCATTTCAGGTCTTACCGGTGATATCCCGATGAAGACCGGAATGAGAGTCGAAGAAGGCGAGATTATAGGCAAGGTTGGATATGCGTATCATAAGATAGACAGGCCGCACATTATATTGTCTGTCACCGGCAGTACGGGGCGGCCTGATGACCCTATGGAACCGTTCGGAATCCCGACTACTTTCCTGGAACCCGAGGAGATGGCAGCTCCGGAGTTTCTGACTGAGGAGCAGGCTGTTGAGGACATATCGGTGCTGCTGGATGCGTACAGGGAACTTTTTCCGTCCATGGATGAGATTGTGACCCCGTTGCAGTTTGAGACTTTCCGGTCTGAGGCTTTGGAAGCGGTCAGAGGAGGCATCAGCTATTCAGATCTTTACGATATCGTGTACAGTTCCATTACATCCAGACTCATGCATGATTCGCACATACGGATCCGGACACCGAATCCGAGGGTTGATGTTGCG
>DXAT01000009.1 GCA_019116965.1 Candidatus Coprenecus pullistercoris | reverse complement strand
TCCGACGAGAAGACCGGCAAGTTCGTGGTGCTCTCCGATATCCTCGGCGATGAGGACCATCTCGGAGACATGGACTTCAAGGTGACCGGAACCAAGGACGGTATTACAGCCACACAGATGGATATCAAGGTGGACGGACTTCCCTACGAGGTGCTTGAGCAGGCTCTGGCCCAGGCCAAGGAGGGCCGCGCCCACATCATGGGCGAGATGATGAAGACCATCTCAGAGCCCCGTGCCGATTACCGTCCCAACGTGCCCCGCATCGTTCAGATCATCATTCCCGGCGAGTTCATCGGTGCCGTTATCGGAACTGGCGGAAAGGTTATCCAGGACATCCAGAAGACCACCGGTACCACTATTACCATCACCGAGGAGGGCGACAAGGGTATCGTGGACATCTTCGGCGAGAACAAGGACGCCATGGATGCCGCACTTGCACGCATCAAGGCCATCACTACCGTGCCTGAGGTCGGCGAGACCTATCACGGCAAGGTGGTGTCCATCCTCGAGTTCGGTGCATTCGTAGAGATACTGCCCGGCAAGGAGGGTCTGCTGCATATCTCCGAGCTTGACTACAAGAAGGTCGACAAGGTCGAGGATGTGCTTCAGGTCGGCGACGAGGTGGATGTCAAGCTCCTCGAGATCGATGAGAAGACAGGTAAGATGAGGCTGTCCCGCAGGGCGCTTCTGCCCGCTCCCGAAGGCTGGGTGGAGCACGAGCGCAAGCCCAGGCTCAACGGCGGTAACGGAGGCGGACGCGGCGGTCGCGACCGTGACCGTGGTGACCGCGGAAGAGGTCCCCGCCGTGACGGCGACAAAGGCCCCCGCAGGTAGTCCGGTATCAGAATCCGACACAATATCAGGCGTGTGTTTCCCTTTCCGGGGCGGCACACGCTTTTTTATTACGGCTACCGGAATTGAAAGATTGATGGAGTTTTATTTGCTGAAGAGAGTATGATTTTTTAAATTTGAAGCCGGAACCTACTTTGAACTAACAATTAAATCTCAGTATTATGAAAAATCGACTAATTGCCATCGTATCGCTGTGCTTTGCCCTGATGTGGGGCTGTACGGCCGACCTGGATGAGGTCAACAGCCGGCTTGACGATCTGGAAGGCCGGGTGGAAGTGCTGGAGAGGCTGTGCGCTCAGATGAACACCAACATCGAGTCGCTTCAGACTCTGCTTGACGCAGTTCAGAATAACGACTACATTACCTCCGTTACGCCCATAGAGGAGGGCGGCAAGGTGATCGGCTATACTATTACCTTTGAGAAAAACGGTCCGATCACTATTTATTATGGCGAGGACGGAGAGGACGGCAAGGACGGTTCCGTACCGCAGATAGGTATCAGGCAGGATGCCGACGGAGTCTATTACTGGACTCTCAACGGTGAATGGCTGACGGATGGGGACGGAAACAAGGTACCTGCCCGTGGTGAGGACGGTTCTCAGGGAGATACCGGCCAGACCGGCCCGAAGGGCGAGGACGGTCTTACGCCTCAGTTAAAGATAGAGAACGGATACTGGTGGGTGTCATACGACGGCCTGCAGTGGACGGAGGTAGGACCGGCGGTCAGTGAAAGTCAGTCCTATGAGATATTCACAGGTGTTGAGATAATCAATTCCACCGTGTATTTCTATCTTTCCGACGGAACTGTCCTGGCTGTGCCGATGGCCGGCGGTCTGGATATAATCTTCGATGAGACAGTAGGCATAGAATGTGCTCCCGGTCAGACAGTAAGCATACCTTATCAGGTGGTCGGCGGAGATTATCAGGCAGTGGTGGAGTGTCTTGGACAGGGCGGCTGGACCGGCAAGGTCAATGCAACCGACGCTTACTCGGGAACCATAGAAGTGACAGCTCCTGAGGGCGATGAGACAGAGGGCAAGATACTGGTGTTTGTCAGCTCGGCTGGACAGACCATAGTCAGGACGCTTCTTTTCAACGGCAGACATCTGAAGGCAGTGGCGGATTCGTGGTACATTGAGGACGGCTCCGCGTCGGAGGTGACATTCGAGCTGCGTACCAATATCGCCATCTACGGTATCGGGATCGACCCGGAGGCCGAGGACTGGGTGACTTATCTGCCTGAGACCAAGAGCATGAGAACCGACTATCTGACATTCTCCGTGGCCGAGTATCCTTCCGGTACAATGCGTGAGGCGGTTATCTACATCTATGATGAGGAGGCAGGTGAGTTTGTCGAGGAACTGTATATCTATCAGCAGAGCGCTGACAGTTATGAGTACAACCGGATTATAGAGTTCAAGGATCTCAATGTGAAGGCCCGTCTTGTTGCGGTAGCGGACATGAACGGAGATAATGAGATATCGTACGGTGAGGCCGCTGACTGTGTGCAGCTTCCTTCGTTCTCGGAATCCGGATACAGATGGTTCGGTGAATTCCGCTATTTTACATTGTGGGAGCAGATTCCTGAGGGGATATTCTCCGATTGCCCGGATCTTCAGTATCTTGTGCTGCCCGAGACCACAACGCTGATACAGGCCGGAGCCTTCAGTGGCTGCGGAGACCAGGAGACTCAGTGCCTGATCGAGTTTACATCCGCGGTGCCGCCGGAAGTGGAGCCGGGTGCGTTTGACGGGAGCAATGTGCGGATAGTGGTTCCGGAGGAAAGTCTGGACGCCTACCTTGCATCAGACCTTGCTCCGTATATCGTCCCGGAGCAATTGCTGAGTCTGGACATCACCTTGAATTCTGCCCAATATGACCGAATCTATATTGATGTGGATTCTCCTGACGAGTCGACAGCATACATCGTTTCCTATGTGATGCTGGAAGAATGGAATGCATGCGGAGGAAGCGGTGTCGAGGTGATGAAGAGCTGGGCGGAATCGAGAGGAATGCAACTGTATGACTATGTCACATCGTCATTCTCCGCATTTGTGGGCTCGCGTGACGGTTTGTCGGCTACATATCTTATTCCGGATACTGAGTATGTGTTCTTTGCCGTCTCAATGACCGGAGTCCGTTTTGACCAATCGGGAGAGATCTATCTTTTTGATTGTTCCGAACCGCTAATGGTACGGACAGATGCTACGGATCCGGCCGTGGATTGGTACGGGACCTGGCATGTGACGGCCTCCAAGACATTTTCCGCTTTGGAAGGAACAGTAGTCGACTCTCCGATGGAGTTCGATGTGGAGATATTCAGATGGCCGACAAATAATACAATCGTAATGACCGGTTGGCTGCCGGAATTGGAAACCCGTTTCGGGAAGCCCCTGCCTTTCGGAATGAGTTACGATGACTCGGGATATTTATATCTGACGAACAATTACAATGATGTAAGTCTTACTGATTATCTTGGCTATTCTTATCCCGAGGAGGTGGAATGGATGATTTTGGCGGATGACTATACATTATACTATGGCGGCGTTAGTCTGCAAAGGGAAGGCGATAATGCGGAATTCATCTGGGATGCCTACACTATGTCGGGCTTGGAAGTCCTGACATTCGGGCTGTTCTACTATGACGGCAATGCATGGTCAGTGATGAGCGAGACATCTCCTTCAGGAGAGATTACCATGACGAAAGTGTCGGATGAGGTGACGGCGGTGGCCTCAAGGAATACTGTCCGGCATTCGGGCGGACAGACAGGAAAGATACAGCAGCCTGTCACGCAGACTGGAAATATCCGTCTGAAGTAAGTCTGATATTGGATGTTATAAATATTGAGATGATGGTGACCCAAAAGGGTAATTTCTGCGTTATGCTTGATTCGAAAATCCTCATGTACGATAGTACACTGCGGTTTTCTCATCTTCGCAAGCCTTGAAATTCCTCCTTTTGGGTCACCATCATGTTTTAGAGGTACAGCCGGCCCTGAAAGGTATTGCGCTCCTCCAGCTTTTGTTCGAGCAGGCCGATGAGTCCGGTGTTGCGGATAAGGCCCCATGGGGTGGAGTTGACAAAGCGAGGAGGGACTTCGCCGGCGAACCGCTCGATGTACAGGTCGGGCCGCAGCCGTTCTATCAGGTCGGTCATGAAGTCGAGGTATCCGTCTAAGGAGAATGTGACGAAGTCTTCGGGGCGGGCTGCGAACTCGCGCTCCATGGCTGTGCCGCGTACTATCTGGAGCTGGTGGAACTTGACCGAATGCAGGGGCAGGTCATTGATGAATGACGCGTAGCCGAGCATGTCGTCTATGGACTCTCCGGGCAGGCCGAAGATGAAGTGCGCCCCCTGGGTGAGTCCGCGCGATGCGGTCATCTCTACGGCTCTGACTGCGTCTGCGAGAGTGTGGCCGCGGTTGATCCGTCTCAATGTCCTGTCATAGCAGGACTCTATGCCGTATTCGAGAATGACGATGTGTCCCTGTCCGGCTAATGAGGCAAGGTAGTCCAGTTTCTCAGCGTCCACACAGTCAGGTCTGGTGCCTATGACGATGCCGGCCACAAGCGGATGCGACAGGGCTTCCTCGTAGACGGAGCGCAGTCTGTCCAGTGGGGCATAGGTGTTGGAGTAAGGCTGGAAGTAAGCGAGGAACTTCTCCGCTTTGCGGTAACGGACCCGGTGGAACTTGATGCCTTCGTCTATCTGCTCGTGAATAGGTACTCCTGCGGTACTGTAGCCGGGATGGAATGCTGCGTTGTCGCAGTAGGTGCATCCGCCTCTGCCGACCAGCCCGTCCCGGTTGGGGCAGGTGAAGCCGGCATCCACCACGACTTTCTGCAGGCGTTCTCCGTAAGTCTTCCTGAAATATCCGATATAGGAGTTGTATCTGCCCACGGTTTATATCCGGACTTTAAACACGGCTTTGCGGATAGTGCCCGTTCCTATCAGAGGCGCATGGCAGTCCTGCGGAAAGCAGATGATGAAGTTGTTGTCGCTGTAGCTTACATAGGCCTCCGGCTTTTCCTTCAGGAAGGCGATGTCGGCGGCTTCGTCGTACTTGACATCCACGCCCATGCATTTGGCTCTGTCCCTGAAACCGATAATCTCCGTACCTTCGAGTATGACATGTATGTCTATGAACGAGTCGTGTACCTCGAGGGGTGCGTCCTGGATGTCCTTCGCCTCGGAGGCGGATATGCTGCACCAGATATTGCCCTCTTCTATCACATGCTTTCCCTCCGGCAGCGCGTGGAGGTCGTTGTCCTTGATGAATCGGTGTACTTTCCCGAAGGAGGCGTGCAGGGTAAGGTATCTTTCAAAGCTCTTGATTGAATCGAGTATCATGTTGTTCAGTATTTTCTATAGATGGAGCGGCGGCTCAGCGCCACGGCGGCAAGCAGCAGGGTGATGATGACCGCGGCCGGATGGAAGCTTTGGGGAATCAGCCATGCGAATGCTATGGTAAGCACGGCGATGCCGGAGAGGATGTCTACGGCGAGATTCTTTGCGACTCCGTTGCGCATCAGCGGCAGTATGAGCATCAGCGGGTTCATCCACAGCAGGTTCCAGTTGTGCTGCGTCCATACATGGTTGGTGGCCACCCACATGAGCAGCAGGATTACGCCTCCGAGTCCGAGAACGGTGTACAGGATGTTGGAGAAAATGCTCATGAACTTCCACTTGTTCTCCGTCCTCATGAATATCAGCAGGTAGACAATGAGCAGGACCGTGAACAGTGAGAAAGGTCCCGTTGCCGCGGACAGGATACGGTGAGCCCGCCCGGCCCTGTCAGGAGCCGGCTCGACGATGACATTGACCTTATCGGTCAGCGGCATGCCTCCGAGGGAGCTGTTGCTGTATCCTGCGAGATTGACGGACAGTCTGTCCGGCAGGAATGATGTCTCGTTGAGGGTGATTTCACGGTCGATGTCGGCTCCGAGCAGCAGGTCGATTCCGAACATCATCCATCTTTTGTCTCCGACCATGCGCTTGATCTCTTCCCTGTAGGTGAGGCCGGTGAGCGAATCTGCGGAAGTGTACGCCCCCCTGTCGAAGATATCGCGGATGCGTGTGGCGCAGTTGTCCTGCAGGAAGTCGTACAGATAGTATCTGTTCTCCTCCTTGGCGTTGTCCAGCAGGAAGAGGTATATGTCTTGTCTTTGTTCCGGAGTCAGATTGAGCGGCTGCTCTATAATGCCGCGTCCGGCCCGGATGTAGCTGCGCTTGAAACCGGTGAATGAGTCTATGGACAGGCTGTAGATGAGGTCGCCCTTGAGGAAGGTGAGTATGAAGCCGGGTTCGTTGAAACTGAATGTCCCGTAGTTGAACACCATGTCGCGTCCGGTCGCCGGATCGGTTACCCTGAGGGCAGAGTGTCCGAAAGCGGAAGAGATGTCATCGCCCTGGGAACATGTCAGCAGTGATATTCTGAGGGAGTCCTGAGCCTGCGCCAGACATACGGACAGCGCCGTCAGCAGTATAAGTATAAGACGTTTCATCATAATTAATTTCAAAAATAAGAAAAACTCGCCTATATTTGCAGGAATGAAGAAAGTTTTGTTCATAATTCTGTCGTTCGTCCTGTGCTCCGTATTTGCGGCGGAGGCCCGGAATGGCATGGCTCTTGTGTCCGTGTCCGTGACCGATATGAAGAAAGCTCCGGATTATCAGTCGGAAACAGTATCTCAGGCTACGATGGGCACTCCCGTGGAAGTAACCGGCAAACAGGGCTATTGGTATTCGATTGTCACGCCGGAGGGATATACGGGCTGGACGACGGAACTCAATCTGGCTCTCATTACCGAGGAAAGGTTCGGACAGTGGAGAGCCTCGGACAGACTTATAGTCACGGAATATTTCGCAGTGGTGAGGGAGTCTCCGTGCTCTTCTTCCCATGTCATCTCGGATTGCGTTATGGGCAATATCCTTGAGCTGGGGGCGCCGGCAGGCAATGATGACGGTTATGTCCCGGTAGTGTTGCCTGACGGCAGAAAGGGGTATGTCCGGGATGAGTGCGTCAGTGCTCTCGACAGCTGGATGGAGGAAGCGGCTGATCCGTCCGGAGAGGATATCGTGTCTACGGCCAGGCTTTTCCTTGGATTTCCCTATCTGTGGGGAGGACTCTCCCCGAAAGGGATGGACTGCAGCGGCCTGGTGAAGCTGAGTTATTTTCTCAACGGAATCATCCTGCTCAGGGACGCCTCGCAGCAGATAGGTACGGGCGAGCCGATAGATTACAGCGATGTCGCCGGCAGTCTGCAGGCAGGAGATCTGGTCTTTTTCGGCCGGAGTGCGTCGGATACACGCGGCAGAAGCGTAAGCCATGTGGGTATCTGCATGGGGGACGGTCTTATGATCCATTCATCCCTTAGGGTCAGAATCAACTCCCTGCTTCCGGGACGGCCCGACTCCTACACAAGCAAGAGCATAGTGGGTGCTGTCCGTGTGCTGGGGCATCAGGACACTGAGCCCGGGATAGTGACGGTGCTCGGACACCCGTGGTATTTCAATCAGGAATAATAATACATTTAAATATTTAGCGCTATGAATTTAAGAGTTATTAAAAAGGATGTCAATTTTCTGATAGACGAGTTCCTTTCAGATGTATTTATCAGCATGAGCTTTACCGATGATGCGGCGAAGTCGGAGCAGATAGTCGGTCTCGCAAATGAGGCTCTTGATCTCCGCGATGCGACTCTTGTCAGGATAAGCCACCCCGAGGGTGATAAGAAAGCATATTACCGTAATCTCACGGATGAGCTTCTCAGCTCTCTCGATGTTATGTACGACAGGCTCAGCGCGATAGTGTCAAAGAAATCTGAAAAGTCAGAATAGCCGGAGGGAAAAGCATGCAGATGTATACAAATTCTCCTGTAGTCGAGGGACTTACATTTGATGATGTGCTTCTTATACCGGCTCATTCGGATGTACTTCCCCGTGAGGTGGATATCACTACCAGGCTGACCCGCAACATCTCTCTCCATACTCCTATCGTCTCAGCCGCGATGGATACCGTGACCGAGGCCGAGCTGGCTATCGCCATTGCCCGTGAGGGAGGTATCGGAGTGATTCACAAGAATATGCCCATCAATGTCCAGATGGAGCAGATACGCAAGGTGAAAAGAGCGGAGAACGGCATGATCTACGATCCCGTCACCATCCGCGAGAACGCGACCGTCGGAGACGCCCTCAATCTTATGCGCGAGAACCATATCGGCGGCATACCCGTGGTGGATGCCCGCGGTATGCTCTGCGGTATAGTCACCAACCGCGATCTGCGTTTCCAGGACAATCCCAAGACTCCTGTCAGCGAGGTGATGACCAAGGAGAACCTTATCACCACTACCGACGGCAGCAATCTCAAGGAAGCTACCGAACTGCTGAGGCGTTATAAGATCGAAAAGCTCCTCGTGGTGGACAAGTACGGCAAGCTTGCCGGTCTGATCACCTACAAGGACATCATGAAGATAAAGGACAACCCCATTGCGAGCAAGGATGCCAAGGGCCGTCTTTTAGTGGCCGCCGCTGTCGGAATCAATTCCGAGAGCGTGGAGAAGGTGGAGATGCTGATGACTGTCGAGCCGGACGCGCTTGTGTTCGATACGGCGCACGGTCATTCAGAAGGTGTGCTCAATGTTCTCAGGACTGTCCGCAAGAAGTTCCCTGACCTGCAGATCATCGCCGGAAACATCGCTACCGGGGAGGCTGCCCTCGCCTTGAAGGAGTGCGGAGTGGATGCCGTGAAAGTCGGAATAGGCCCCGGTTCTATCTGTACTACCCGTATCATCGCCGGAGTGGGCATGCCTCAGCTGTCGGCCGTAATGATGGCGGCCGAGGCACTCAAGGGCTCCGGAATCCCTATCATCGCGGACGGCGGCATACGCTACTCGGGAGACATCGTCAAGGCCCTGGCCGCCGGTGCCGACACCATCATGGCTGGCTCTCTCTTTGCCGGAGTCGAGGAGTCGCCCGGAGAAACGATTATTCTCAATGGCCGTAAGTTCAAGTCATACCGTGGTATGGGCTCTCTCGAAGCCATGCAGCTCGGCTCCAAGGACCGTTATTTCCAGGACATGGAAGAGGACATCAAGAAGCTCGTGCCTGAGGGTATCGTGGCTCAGGTGCCTTACAAGGGCTCGCTTTCCGAAGTGGTGTATCAGCTTATCGGAGGTCTCCGCGCCGGAATGGGTTACTGCGGAGCGCATAATCTGGCAGAGCTGAAGAACGCCAGATTTGTCAGGATAACGGCTGCCGGCATGATTGAGAGTCATCCTCACGATGTCACCATCACCCGTGAGGCTCCCAACTACAGCCGCTGAGCATGATAAGAAAGGCTCTATGGGCAGGCTTGCTCTGCCTTGCGATTTCGTCCTGCCGGTTCTACGACAGTCTCTTCAACGGGGACGCTGTTGCGAGGGCCGGCAAGGATGTATTGTACAGGAGCGATATCGAGTCACTGAATATCAGCGGTCTTAGTCCTCAGGACAGTGCTGCGGTTGTGGAACGCTATATCACCTCGTGGGCCAGGCAGAGACTTTTGGTCAGTATGGCCGAGAGCCGGCTCTCCAAGGCTGACAGGGATGTGGAGGACCAGCTCGAGGAGTACCGCAGGCAGCTGATAGTCTACCGTTACGAGCAGCAGTATGTGGAGCAGAGGCTGGACACTGTTGTCAGCGAGCAGGAGTACAGGGAGTGTTATGATGCCAGCCCGGCCAGTTTCGTGACGCATGTTCCGCTGATCAGGGGGTGGTATATCAAGATAAGCGACAATTCGCCGAATCTCAATCTTATAAGATCCCTGTACCGTTCCCGTTCGGAGGAGGATGTCTCCAGGCTTGCGGACCTGTGCTACACATCTGCCGAAAGATATTATGTGTTTGACTCGTGGGTGGGCCTCGATGCCTTGACCGAGGGAACAGGGATGGACTTGCAGGCGATGACCGCCGTACTTGACAGCCGCTCATATCTGGAAGCCGGTCACATGGGATACACATACCTGATATCGGTTGACGATTATGTTGCTCCCGGTTCGGTGGCACCTTATGAGTATTGCCGTCAGCGGATAAGAAATCATATCCTCAACAGGAGAAAACAGGAGCTTCTGGCAGGTTTGGAACGAAATCTGCTTAATGATGCCATAGCGTCACGGAAGTTTGTAATATATACGGAATAATATGAAACGGAAGATCATACTGACAGTCTGCGCTCTTGCCGCATTCCCGATTGCCGAACTCTGCGCCCAGAGATATCAGGGAGTGATAGACAAGACGGTGGCGCAGATAGGCAACAGTGCGATTCTGCTCTCCGAGGTGGAGGGTGAGGCCGCCTATCTTATGTACAACGGTTATGCCACCGACAGGGACCTGAGGTGCGAGGTCCTTGAGAACATGATGATTACCAAACTCTTCTATACCCAGGCCCAGTTGGACAGCCTTACCGTCAATCCTGACATGGTGGAGGCGGCCCTGGACCAGAGGGTCAATGATATCGTGACCAGGGTCGGTGGTGAGGACAATGTCGAGAAATATCTCGGAAAGCCTCTGTACAAGCTCAGGGAAGAGTGGCGGGAGCAGTTCATGGAGCAGAATCTCGCAAGCGAGATGCAGAGGACTGTGGCCGGGAAGGCGGGAGAGGCTACGCCCAAGGAGGTTGAGCGCTTCTACCGCAAGGCATCCAAGGACAGCCTGCCCATGATACCGGCTCAGTACCGTTATAGTCAGATAGTGCTGTATCCCAATGTGGAGCGGGCTAACCTGGCCGTAAGGGAGAGGCTGCTGGAGTTCCGTCAGAGAATTCTGGACGGTGAGAAATTCTCGCTGCTTGCCACACTGTATTCGGAAGATGTCCAGAGTGCGATGAGAGGCGGAGAGCTTGGCATGGCCTCCAAGGCCGTTTTCTGGCCGGAATTCAGTGATGCGGCCATGACGCTCAAGCCCGGACAGGTGTCGCCGATAGTGGAGACGCCGGACGGATTCCATCTTATACAGCTGATAGAGCGCAAGGGGGATATGTTCAATGCGAGACACATACTCCTGCGTCCGCGGTATACGGATCAGGACAGGGACTCGGCGTTCTTGCGCCTGGATTCCATACGCAATGTCGTGCTCGCCGACAGCATCACGTTCGAGCAGGCGGCCCGTAAGTTCTCGGAGGATCCGGCGACGCGGACCAATGGCGGACTTGTCGCGGATCTGCAGTCCGGTGCGCCGCAGATCGCTGTGGACAACCTCAAACCTGCGGAATACGCCGTGCTGCGCGGCATGAAGGAAGGGGAGATATCTGTGCCCATAGTCTCTACGGACAATGAGGGACGCAACGGCAATACGGTGTACAAGATATTGAAGCTGGAGAAGGTGATACCGGCTCACATACCCACTTACAATGAGGATTTCAATGTGCTCCAGAGTATGGCGACGAACCGCAAGGCCATGGACGCTGTCGAGGCTTTTATCAAGGAAGAGCAGGCGACGACCTATATAGTCATCGACCCGCTTTTCCAGAAATGTGTCTTTCAACGTGACGGATGGGTGAAATGAGGCGTGCGCTTATAGTCATGATGCTGATGTTGCTCTCTGTCCCGTTGTGCAGGGCCCAGGAGGAGAGGGACTCGCTGATACGCCTGGTGTCCGCGGACAGGGCCCGTCTTGTGGAAATAGACGGACGGGAGTACAGGAGGGTGACAGGCAATGCGGTGTTTTTTCACAACAATACCTATCTCAGGTGCGACAGCGCTTACTGGAATGTGGATGACGAGTATATCGATGCGATAGGTCATGTCAGGATAGAGCAGGAGAATACCGTGCTTACCGGGGACAGCCTCAAGTATGTCATACCGGCCAACACGGCCAGTTTTCGCGGTCATGTGGTAGAACTTGTGGATGCAGATGGAAACCTGTTGAGGACCAATTATTTGGATTACAATACAAAGGACAGCATAGCTGTATTCTATCACGGTGGTGCGATGAAGGACACCACGGGCAATATCATCGAGAGTCTCAACGGGAAGTACGAATCCAGGATAAAGACATTCGAGTTTGTGAACAAGGTGGAGATGTTTACCGACTCCATATTCTTCATCTGCGACAGACTGCTTTACGATACCCGCCGCAATGTGGCGGATTTCTACGGACATACCAAGGGATGGTACGATGAGAACCATCTTTCTTCCAGCTCGGGATGGTATGACCGTGCCAACGAGAATTTCTTCTTTACGGGGGATGTCCATATCCTTACCCGTGATTATGAGGTGTGGTGTGACTCCCTGTTCTACGACAGGATGCTCGATGACTCCAGGCTTTACGGAGATGTGATGCTTCTCGACACTGTCGACAAGGCCATAGTCCTGGCAGGGAAACTGCTGTACTGGAGTGAGCCGCGCAGGGCGGAGCTGTACCGCGAGCCGGCGCTGGTGATGATGGAGGACAACGATGACGGCGGTGTGGATTCGACATTCATGGCGGCCGATACGATTATTTATTATACTCAGAGGATGTTCGAGGTGGACAGCGTTGTGGCGGCCTTGGCCAAGACGCGCCGGGAGGAGGCGCTGGTGGATCCTCTGGCCAAAAACGAGCCGGCTCCGCAGGACTCGTCCTCTTTTTCGGGGCGGCCGGCGGCCGATTCGCTGTCGGCTCCGCCTGTGACTGATTCCCTTTCACTGTCTGCCGATTCTCTGTCTGTGACCGACTCGACAGTGCTGGAGCCTAAGCCGGATACTACGGGGGTGGACTTTGTGGAGGCATATCATCATGTCCGTATATTCCGTGACGACATGCAGGTGACATGCGATTCACTGCTGTTCACATCATTGGACTCCATTGCGAGACTGTTCAAGGAGCCGGTCATCTGGTACGAGACGACCAGCCAGATTACCGCGGACAGCATGCAGTTCCTGATTCGGGACAAGTCTCTTGACAAGGGTTTCCTGTTCTCCAATGCCTTTGTCATATCCGAAGAGGAGGAAAACCGGTACTATCACCAGATCAAGTCTCCGGAGATGGTAGGATATTTCGAGAACGGTCAGATAAGCCGTTTCGATGCCATGGGAGGAGTCACGGCGATATTCTATGTGTCCGAGGACTCTGTTATAACGACTATGAACCAGAAGGAATGCCGTATCATGACCGGAAGGCTCAAGGACGGGCAGGTGCAGCGGATACTTTATATGGAAAATATCAAGAGTGACGCCTATCCGGTATGGTATCTGACTCCGGAGATGATGACACTCAGAGACTTCGAATGGATTCCGGAACTCAGGCCGGCGACCAGGCATGCGGTCACGCCCCGCTATATCTATCCTTCTGAAAGGAAGCAGTGCGCTCCGGCTCCGGATTTTCCGGCCTTTGTCGTATCCGGAAGATATTTCGGAGGATATATGGATGGCATCCTGTCTGAAATTGAGCGCAGAAAGCCCCTTATCTGGATTGAGTGACGATATTTTTTGTACCTTTGTAATTTGAATGAAATAATTACAAAGGTATGATACAGTTTGACATAGATAAGTTGACCCACTCGCTGGAGGAAGTCAGGCTCCTGCTTGATCCCCAGTGCAGGCTGCATCTCGGAGAGGAATCCGAGAAGAGAATCGCAAAATGCCGCGCTTACCTTAATGAGCGTATGAAGACCCAGAAGACGCCCATTTACGGCGTGACTACCGGTTTCGGCTCTCTGTGCAATGTGTCAGTGGACAACGACCAGCTCTCACAGCTTCAGAAGAACTTAGTGATGTCCCATGCCTGCGGTCTGGGCGAGGAGGTAAGGCCGGAGATTGTGCGCCTGATGATAGCCCTTAAAGTCAAATCCCTGTCGTACGGCTATTCCGGAGTGAGAGTCGAGACGGTGGAGAGGCTGGTGGATTTCTTCAATGAGGGCGTTACACCCGTAGTATATCAGCAAGGCTCTCTCGGAGCATCCGGCGACCTGGCTCCTCTTGCCAATATGTGCCTGCCTTTGTTGGGCCTGGGAGAATTCGACTACAAGGGGAAAAGGTATCCCGGCAGCGAGCTGGAGAAGATGTTCGGCTGGAAACCTCTGACACTGGCGTCCAAGGAGGGTCTGGCTCTGCTGAACGGCACCCAGTTCATGCTGGCCCACGCCGTATGGTGCATCATCAGGGCGGAGCACATATCCGCAGCCGCCGACAAGATAGCCACTGTATCACTTGAGGCTTTCAACGGCCGCAAGGAGCCCTTCACTCCCGGCGTACATGCAGTACGTCCCCACAAGGGTCAGATGGAGACGGCCCGCGTCATTCTCGGCTACCTGCAGGGCAGCCAGCTGATTGACGGCCCCGGCAAGGAAGTTCAGGATCCCTATTCGTTCCGCTGCGTGCCTCAGGTACACGGAGCGTCGAAGGATGCCATCGCATACGTGGAGAGCGTGTTCATGACAGAGGTCAACAGCGCGACCGACAACCCGACCGTTCTGCCTGACGAGGATCAAGTCATCTCCGCCGGCAACTTCCACGGTCAGCCTCTGTCCATAACCCTGGATTTCCTGGCTATAGCCCTGGCCGAGCTCGGCTCTATCTCAGAACGCCGTACCTATCAGCTCATATCAGGTAAGAGAGGCTTGCCTTCGTTCTTAGTGGCCAAGTCCGGTCTCAACTCCGGCTTCATGATTCCGCAGTATGCCGCTGCTTCCGTAGTAAGCCAGAACAAGCAGCTCTGCACTCCCTGCGTGGTGGATACCATCGACTCCTCACAGGGTCAGGAGGACCATGTCAGCATGGGTGCCAACGCCGCCACCAAGTGCGTGCGTGTGGTCGAGAACGTGGAGAAGATCCTCGGTATCGAGATGCTCAACGCCGCCCAGGCCCTGGAGTTCCGTCACCGTGCCGGTGCCGGCAAGTCCTCGCCCGTGATCGAGAAGTTCTTCGAGGATTACCGCAAGGAGGTTCCTTTCATCGAGGAGGATACGGTGATGTACACCAGGATCAATGACTCAATCGAATTTATCAGGAAAGCTGAGTTTTAAAAATGTCGCTTTTTGTTAAAAATATAAAGAAGCTCGTCGGCGTAAGGCAGGAAGCTCTGCAGTCTCCCCTGAAAGGCAAGGAGATGGAGACTCTGCCCTGCCTCGACAATGCCTGGCTGCTGACCGAAGAAGACCGGATAAAGGCTTTCGGAACGATGAACGGCACAGCCCCGGAGACTCTCGGGGCTATGGAGGACGGTGCGGACGAGGTGATCGATGCCGCAGGCCGGATGGTATTCCCCTCCTACTGTGACTCGCACACCCATTTAGTGTATGCCGGTAGCCGCGAGATGGAGTTCATGGACAAGCTCCGCGGTCTGTCGTATCAGGAGATAGCCCGCAGAGGAGGCGGTATACTCAATTCGGTGGAACTGCTGCACAATACTCCGGAGGATGAACTGTTGCGTCAGACACTGCTCAGGGCATGGGAGATCATCTCCCTCGGCACCGGGGCCGTGGAGATCAAGAGCGGCTACGGTCTGACTGTGGAGGACGAGGTGAAGATGCTCCGTGTGGCCCGCAGGGTGGGCGAGGAGACTCCGCTGAGGGTGCGCACTACTTTTTTAGGAGCCCACGCTGTGCCTGCCCGCCATAAGGGCGACCGTAAGGGATATGTGGATGAGATCGTCCGCGACATCATGCCCGCTGTTGCCGCCGAAGGACTGGCGGACTATGCGGATATCTTCGTGGAGGAGGGCTTTTTCACCGTGGAGGATGCCTGCCGGATATTTGAGGCGGCCGACAAGTACGGTATGCAGCCGAAGGTACATGCCAATCAGATGAGTTTCTCCGGCGGAGTACAGGTCGGAGTCAAATACGGCGCAGTCTCCGTGGACCATCTGGAGTTCACCGGCCCGGAGGAATTCAGGGCCCTGCAGGGCAGCGGTACCATAGCGACACTGCTTCCGGGGGCGACATTCTTCCTGGACATGGATTACCCGAAGGCCAAGCAGATGCTCGGATATGACCTTCCGCTGGCGATAGCCTCCAATTACAATCCAGGCTCATGCCCTTCCGGAGACATGAAGTTCATGATGGCCTTAGCCATGATCAAGATGCGCCTGACTCCCGAGACGGTGCTCAATGCCGCCACTGTCAACGGCTCGTTCGCCATGGGTGTCGCTGCCGACTATGGCTCGATAACCCCCGGCAAGAAGGCATCGTTCTTCATTACCAAGGAGATTCCTTCCTATGAGTTCGTGCCGTATTCATTTACCTCGCAGCTTATAGAAGATATAGTATTGAATGGAAAAATAATTAATGGATAAATCATGACAAGAAAATTGATCGAATGTGTCCCCAACTTCAGCGAGGGACGCGATATGCAGGTTATCAAGCAGATTACGGACGAGGTCGAGAGCGTCGAGGGCGTAAAGCTTCTCGATGTGGATCCCGGTGCTGCCACCAACCGTACGGTCGTGACTTTCGTGGGCGAGCCTGAGAAAGTCATGGAGGCGGCTTTCCGCGCAGTCAGGAAGGCTTCGGAAGTCATCGACATGAGACATCATCACGGAGAGCATCCGCGTATGGGTGCCACTGATGTGTGCCCTCTCGTGCCTATTGCCGGCGTGACCATGGAAGAGTGCGTTGAGTATGCCCGTGCTTTGGCCAAGAGGATAGGCGGGGAATTGGGAATACCGGTATTCTGCTATGAGAACGCTGCTTATAGCGAGGAACGCAGGAATCTGGCCGTGTGCCGTGCCGGGGAGTATGAGGGACTGGCCAAGAGATTCGCTGACGGAGTGAAGCCGGATTTCGGTCCTGCCGTAATCGATGACTACACTGCCCGTACCGGTGCGACAGCCGTGGGTGCGAGGGACTTCCTTGTAGCCATCAATTATAACCTGAATACTACTTCTACCCGCAGGGCCAACTCCGTGGCATTCGATGTCCGCGAGAAAGGCCGCAAGAAGAGGAAGGGGGATCCCATCACCGGCAAGGTGGTCAAGGATGAGAACGGAGAGCCTGTATGGATACCCGGAACTCTCAAGGGATGCAAGGCCATCGGCTGGTACATAGAGGAGTACGGTATCGCACAGGTGTCCATGAATGTAACCAATATCAATGTGACTCCCGTCCATGTGGCCTTCGACGAGGTATGCGAGAAGGCTCATGCCCGCGGTCTGAGGGTGACCGGCTCGGAGATAGTCGGCCTTATCCCCAAAAAGGTGCTTATCGACGCCGGTAAGCACTACCTTGCAAAACAGAACCGTTCCTGTGGTATCCCCGAGGAAGACATTATAAAGATCGCCGTGAAGTCCATGGGGCTGGACGACCTCAAGCCTTTCAATCCCCGCGAGAAGGTCATCGAGTACATCCTCGAGGACAGCGACAGGACTCCCAGGTTGGTGGACCTGACAGTCCGCGGATTCGCGGAGGAGACCTCCCGCGAGTCTCCTGCGCCCGGCGGCGGCTCCATCTCGGCATATATGGGCTCGCTCGGTGCCGCTCTCGGTGCCATGGTGGCCAACCTGTCCTCGCACAAGAGGGGCTGGGACGACCAGTGCCCCAAGTTCTCCGAGTGGGCTGAGAAGGGTCAGGAACTGATGTACGAGCTGCTGCATTTGGTGGATGAGGATACCTCCGCGTTCAACCGCATAATGGATGCCATGTCGCTTCCCAAGAAGACGGATGCGGAGAAAGAGGCCCGTGCCGCGGCCATGCAGGAGGCTACGCTTTATGCAACCGAGGTGCCGTTGAGGACCATGAAGGCTTCCTTCAAGGTGTTTGAGCTCGTGGAGGCGATGGCCTCGGAGGGCAATCCCAACTCGGTCTCGGATGCAGGTGTGGGTGCTTTGGCAGCCCGTTCGGCAGTGCTGGGTGCTTTTCTCAATGTCAGGATCAACGCCGCGGGTCTGAAGGACCGTGAGAAAGCGGATGCGCTTGTGGCAGAGGCGGCTAAGATAGCACAAGAGGCTGAGATACAGGAGAAGAAGATACTGGAGACAGTCAGTGCCAAGATAGGTTAGAGGCTCCGGTGCTTGTTTTTTACTCCAAATTACATATTTTTGCACATTTATAATATAATGTCAGAGTAATATGAGAATCATTGGAACCGGAAGCGCGCGTCCGTCCCTTGTCGTGACCAATGCCATGCTGGAGAATTTTCTGGATACCAGCAATGACTGGATTGTCTCCAGGACGGGTATTCACGAGAGGCGCGTGATCTCTTCTGAGAATCTGGAGGATCTGGCCTCCACTGCCGCTACGAAGGCGATGGAGGATGCCGGAGTGACCTCCGAGCAGATTGACTTCATCATCTGCTCCAATGTAGTGAATGAGTATGTGACGCCGGGTCTGGGCTGCGTCATCCAGGGGAAGATAGGAGCCACCTGTCCCACCATGGATATCAACTGCGCCTGCACCGGATTCATATACGCCCTTGATATAGCAGAGGCCTACCTGGCCACGAAGGATATGAAGAATATTCTGATCGTGTGCGCCGAGGAGCCTTCGAGGATGATGAACTGGAAGGACCGCTCAAGCTGCATCCTTTTCGGAGACGCCGCGGGAGCTGTGGTCGTGACCAAAGGCGATGACCTCAAGGCCATCCGTCTGTCAACTCATTGTAAGGTTGAGGCTCTCTATCAGAAACGCCGGCTTCAGCCGACTCCGTTTGTGACCAAGGAGGAGAAGGAAACGGACGGCGTGGTGATGAACGGCCAGGATGTGTTCAAGCTGGCTGTCTCATCCTCAATCAAGGATATCGACAAGGTGCTGGCCATGGCCGGCATCACTGCTGACGACATCGACCTGTATGTGCTGCATCAGGCCAATGTCCGTATCATCGAGGCCATACAGCATTTTGTCAATCAGGACAAGAGCAAGTTCCCGTTCAATCTGAACAAGTACGGCAATGTGTCCTCGGCCTCGATTCCGGCTTTGCTGGACGACCTCAACAGAGGTAATCAATTAAGAACAGGAGAAATGCTGCTGCTCAGTGCATTCGGAGCAGGATTCACTACAGGTGCTTGCGTTCTCCGCTGGTCAAAATAAAACAAAACTATATGGAAAAAAGAGTAGTAGTGACAGGTCTTGGAGTTGTCTCGCCTGTCGGCAATAATGTAGAGACTTTCTGGAAGAACATCGTGGACGGAGTCTGCGGTATCGACTATATCACACAGTTCCCCACTGACGGTCTTTCCGTTAAGATTGCGGGCGAGGTCAAGGACTTCAAGCCGGCAGACTACGGCATCGAGCCCAAGGCTGCCAGGAAGTTCGACCGTTTCAGCCTTTTCGCCTTGGCGGCAGCCAATCAGGCCGTGGCTATGAGCGGACTGAAATCTACGGACAACGAGGAGGACGATACTCCCGGTACTGTGCATGCAGACCGTTTCGGAGTCTATATCGGCTCAGGTATCGGAGGTATGCACTCTTTCGTCAATGAGACTACGAAGTTGATTCAGGACGGTCCTCAGTGGATATCCCCTCTGTTCATTCCTACGATGATCGCCAATATCGCAGCCGGCAATGTGGCTATCGCCCACCATGCGAAAGGCCCCTGCCTGCCTATTGTTACGGCCTGTGCCACAGGTACTCACTCGATAGGAGAGGCCTACAGGGCCATTAAGTTCGGTTATGCCGATGCTATAATAGCCGGAGGTACCGAAGCGGCTGTCACTCCGCTGGCTATCGGAGGCTTCGCCAACAGCAAGGCTCTGTCTCCCGCGGAGGATCCCATGGCTGCCTCGCTGCCTTTCGACGCACGCCGTCAGGGATTTGTAATAGCCGAGGGCGCAGGAGTGGTAGTTCTTGAGGAATACGAACATGCTGTTGCCCGTGGTGCGAGGATTTACGCCGAGATATGCGGTTACGGCAATACTTGCGACGCATATCACTATACGGCGCCCTGCCCCGACGGTTCCACACCTGCCAAAGCTTTCAGACAGGCACTTACGGAGGCCCATTACAGCTCCTCCGACTTGCTGCACATCAACACCCACGGTACAGGTACTCCCCTGAACGACAAGTCGGAGACAGCCGCCATCAAGCTGGCCCTCGGTGAGACCGAGGCCCGCCGCGCCATTCTCTGCTCCACCAAGTCCATGACAGGTCATGCTCTCGGAGCGGCCGGCGGTATCGAGGCCGTGGCAGCTGTGCTTGCCCTGGACAACGGTATCGTGCCTCCTACTATTAATTATAAGGAGCCTGATCCCGAGTGCGACCTGGATGTCAATCCCAACCATGCCCGTGAGGCCAAGCTGACCATGGCGCTGTCCTCGTCCCTCGGATTCGGAGGACACAATGCCGTGCTGGCGTTTAGAAAGATGTAAGTGTACTAAAAGAATAAATTATGGATAGAGAAGAAATCAAGAAATTCCTACGTCACCGTGAGCCGATGCTTCTCGTTGACGAGATGGAGCTTCAGGAAGACGGCTCGGTGATAGGCAAGTATCATGTCAGGGGCGACGAGTTCTTCCTTCAGGGACATTTCCCCGGCCAGCCTATAGTGCCCGGAGTTCTGCTCTGCGAGATAATGGGACAGTGCAGCTCTCTGCTCATCAAGGACTATCTGGTAGGCAACACCACTCTTTTCACCGGTATAGACAAGACCCGTTTCAAACGTCAGGTCGTGCCCGGAGACACCATAGAGGTGCATGCCCGTATCACCAACCACAGAGCCATGCTGTTTATGATTGACGCCAAGGCTTACGTGGACGGTAATCTTTGCGTGGAGGCCAGTCTCTCTTTCGCAGTAGTTCCAAATGATAAAGTAAACGGTTAAATATTATGTTAGAAGGTATGTTAAAGGGAAAGGTCGCCCTTATCACAGGCGCCGCCCGCGGAATAGGAAAGGCTATTGCCATGAAACTTGCGTCGGCGGGTGCCGATATCGCTTTCACAGACTTGAGGGAAGACGATAATTTTAAAAATACAGTGGAGGAGATCAAGGCTCTCGGAGTAGAGTGCCGCGGATACGCTTCCAATGCAGCCGATTTCAACGAGGCCCACGCCACAGTGGACCAGATAGTGAAGGATTTCGGCCGTATCGATATTCTGGTCAACAATGCGGGCATAACCCGTGACGGTCTTATGATGAGGATGTCGGAGCAGCAGTGGGACAGTGTCATTACGGTCAATCTCAAGAGCGCTTTCAACTTCACTCATGCCCTTACTCCGGTTATGGCCCGTCAGAGAGGAGGCAGCATCATTAACATCTCCTCTGTGGTGGGTGTCAACGGCAATGCGGGCCAGTGCAACTACTCCGCTTCGAAAGCCGGACTCATAGGTCTGGCCAAGTCCATCGCCAAGGAGATGGGTTCGCGCGGTATCCGGGCCAACGCCATAGCTCCCGGTTTCATCATCACGGATATGACCAACGCCCTGTCCCAGGAAGTGCGTGACGAGTGGAACAAGAAGATTCCCCTCCGCCGCGGAGGCACACCTGAGGATATTGCTAATGTAGCCCTTTTCCTCGCATCCGACCTCTCCTCATATGTGACAGGTCAGGTCATTGTATGTGACGGAGGTATGATTTAATTTTGATTTTAAAGGGGTAATTTTTAAATTTGCGTGTTTACAACAGACACTGATATGAAGAAAAGACTGATTTTAGCCCTTCTGCTGATTGTCACAGCCTTTACCACCGCACATGCTCAGGAGCAGCATGCGCACTGGTCTTCGTCTGTACAGCAGATAGAGGATGACCTGTACAGGGTCTCGGTTACGGCTGCCATAGATTCTTCATGGCATATCTATGACACTCTCCGGACTGATTTCGGTCCCAATGCGACTATTGTCGAATTCAATATCGTCAATGACCGCAGGGCCGAGAAAGTGGGAGAGATGACCGTCACAGGCAATCTTATCAAGTATTATGACGATGTCTACATGATGGACATCGGCATATACGAGGGTTCTGTGACATTCTATCAGGACATACGGCTCAAGAAAAAAGACGCCCAGGTCAATGTCTACATGGAGTGGATGACCTGCGACGACACCAACTGCATGCCGCTTGCGGACCAGGAGTTTCAGATAATGCTGCCTGACGGTGATCCCGTCGAGGCGACAGTATCGGATGCCGTGTCAGAGGGCAAGAGCATATGGGGCTTGATTATCGAGGCTATCCTGTGGGGCTTTGCTGCGCTGCTGACACCCTGCGTCTTTCCCATGGTGCCTATGACAGTCTCCTACTTCCTCAAGGGAGAGGGAGGTGCGGCTAAAGGCCGTCTCAGAGCAGCCATGTACGGTATATTCATCGTGGCTCTCTACACTCTTCCTATAGCGATTATCATTATCGTGACCAGGATTGTGGGAGGAGACGCCGTGACGGCGGATATCTTCAACTGGCTGGCTACGCACTGGCTGCCCAATATCATTTTCTTCATAGTGTTCATGATATTCGCGGCATCGTTCTTCGGAGCCTTCGAGATAACCATGCCCTCCAAGCTCGTCAACAAGTCGGACTCCAAGGCCGACACCAAGGGCTTCGGCGGCATCTTCTTCCTTGCGCTCACCCTCGTGCTTGTATCATTCTCCTGCACGGGACCTATCGTCGGCTCAGTGCTGATCAAGTCCACCCAGGGTGAGTTCTGGACTCCTATCATCACCATGCTGGCGTTCTCCATCGCGTTCGCGCTTCCCTTTACCCTGTTCGCCCTCTTCCCCTCGATGCTGAAGAAGCTGCCCAAGAGCGGAGGCTGGCTCAATACGGTGAAGGTGGTCATCGCGTTCATAGAGGTGGCCCTCGGTTTCAAGTTCCTTTCGGTCGCTGACCAGACATATCACTGGGGACTTCTTGACAGGGAGGTGTATCTCGCAATCTGGATCGTGGTGTTCACCCTGCTCGGTTTCTACCTGCTCGGCAAGATCAAGTTCGCGCATGACGACGATGTGAAGCACATAGGCGTGGGCCGTCTTACCCTCGTAATCGCAGTGTTCGCCTTTGTGGTGTACATGATTCCCGGTATGTGGGGAGCTCCTCTGAAGGCTCTCTCAGGCTATCTGCCTCCTCTCACCACTCAGGATTTCGTGCTCGGAAGCGGCTCAACCGTCAATGTTCAGACAAGCGGTACGGCTGAGGCCGGCAAGGCTCCCAAATACAGTGACTTCCTGCATCTGCCTCACGGACTTCAGGGCTACTTTGAGCTCGAAGAGGCCAGAGCTCAGGCAGAGGCGGCCGGCAAGCCCCTGTTCATCGACTTCACCGGCCACGGATGCGTCAACTGCCGCGAGATGGAGGCTCGGGTATGGTCCGATCCGCGCGTGCTGGATATCCTCCGCAACGACTATGTGATAGTGGCCCTGTACTGCGATGACAAGAAGGAGGCTGATGAGAGCGACTGGATATCAGACGGAAAGAGGACTCTTAAAACAATAGGAAAGATCAATTCACATATAGCGTACACCAACTACGGTGTGAATGCTCAGCCCTGCTATGTGCTTGAGGGCCGTGGAGGGGAACTGCTCGCCGATCCCAGAAGCTACAATCTGGATGTAGATGACTTTGTAAGGTTCTTGGAGAAGGGCCTTGAGAAATACAACGAATAACAGACAATCACTTAATTATCAAGTCATGAAAAATCTTGCAAAATTCTTTATCTGTCTGGCCGCTTCGTTCGGCACGGCAGTATTGTTCTCCGCTTGCGAGCCGGATAATGGCGGCGGGAATGACGAGCCTGTACAGCAGGGCAATACTCTTTTCGTCCCCAATGAGGTGAACGGAACTGTGACTATGGATTTCGAGAGCCTTTCCTCATGGGAAGTGGTCAACAACAATCCCTGGTTCTCCGTGTCTCCTATGGCAGGAGCTACGGCCGGTCCTGCAACTCTGACCATAGTGGCCAGCAGCGTCAACGAAGAGCTTGCCGAGAGAGTCGGAAACTTTATGATCAATGACGGAGGTGCAGTTACTTCATATTATGTAGTACAGGAGGGAACTTCCGGATTCGAGGTTCAGGCCTCCAAGACCATCGGCGGTCATGAGCAGGTGCTCGAGCTGCCTGTAACCACCAACCTGGAGGGCATCAGCGCCACTTCCGATGTCGACTGGGTAGAGGTAGGCGAGATTACCTACAGCGATCCTACCCTGCTCGCTGACGGCGAGACCGAGTCAAAGCTCCGCACCGCCACCATCAGTCTCAATATCCAGGCCAACCCTGCAGAGGACAACCGCAATGCGGTGGTGACCGTTACTGCCGGTGAGATGACTCAGGAGGTTACTCTTACTCAGACCGAGGATATAGGCGTCGACTTCAGCAAGGATTTCTTCAGGCGCTCTTTCGTGATGAAATTTACGGCTACCAGCTGCGGTTATTGTCCTACAATGACATTTGCTATTGACCGAGCCATGGATCAGACCGGCCGTATCGTGCCCATAAGCATATACGGTATAATGAGCGGAGCCGATTATTTTGTTTATGATTATTATAAACATTACATGAATAAGTTTATGGTGGGTGGTTACCCCAATGCTATTGTCAATAACTACGCGTCATTGGGTGCTTCCTCTGTACAGGTTACCGGTTCGCTGATTGCCCAGTTGGCATCGGAGGCAGCCGATACTACTGTTCTTAAAGCCAGGACGGCTATCGGAGGTTCGGCCACCATAGAGGGCGACGAGATCAAGCTGCATCTCGACATCGTATCCAAGGAGGGCGGTGCATATAACCTCAATATCTTCGTTGTAGAGGACGGTCTGATAGCTAAGCAATCTGACTACAATGGTCTCATTGATGACCCTAACAACTGTGTACATAATCATGTGGTAAGGTCTCAGGCTACTGAGGTAACAGGCGGTGATCCCATAGAAATCGCGGACTACGGGATTACTTCCGTTGACCGTACGATCCCTCTGCCTGAGGAGTATGAGAATGCTGCCAGTCTCCATCTCGTAGTATATCTGACCTATAAGGGAACATTTGTCGGCGAGGTAGGTGTGACTTATGTTACATACGCCAACAGCATAGTGGACAATGTGGTGGATATCCCGACCAACGGAGCCACTATCGGCATCGAGTATGAGGATTAACGATTAAAATATCCGGATATGAAAAAATTAGCGATACTTGCAGTCATGCTCCTGCTGCCGATGGCGGTATGGGGACAGAAATCCCTCCCGAGCGTGGAGGTGAAGACTCTCGACGGACAGATAGTGGATGTACAGTCCATCCTCGATGATGGGGTGCCCGTGATACTCTCCTTCTGGTACACAACCTGCAAGCCCTGCCTGCAGGAGCTCGGAGCGATGAACGATGCGTTCGTGGACTGGAGCGAGGAGGCCGACTTCAAGATAGTGGCCGTCTCTACCGACGACACCCGTTCGAGCGCCAAGGTAGCCCCCATGGTCAACGGCCGCGGCTGGACTGACTTTACTTTCCTGCTCGACGAGAACGGAGACCTCAAGCGCGCCATGAATGTGCAGACCCAGCCTATGGTCTATGTCCTCGACAAGGACGGCAATGTGGTGTATGTGCATACAGGCTACACTCCCGGCAGTGAGGAGGAGTACTTCGAACAAATCTTAAAACTACAGTAAGACTATGCTCAAAAGATTTACCTTATCAGTAGGTCTTTTGACTCTGACGATGGTTGCCTTTGCCCAGAATGAGGACAGAGGCAACTTTTCTGCAGGGTTGGAGACCAATACCACCTATTATCTCGAGGACAAGGGGACAGGTGCGACGCCTCCTGCCGGCCGCTTGGGTACGAACAACTACCTGAAGCTGGACTATACCTGGAAGGGCTTCTACGCGGGAGCTCAGTTGGAGGGCTATCTGCCTGCGGTGCAGGGCTATTTTACTGGTTTCGAGGGTAACTTCTTCAGGGCAGATGTATATGCCGGCTACAATGCCAACGGCTGGGACATCCGCTTGGGAAGCATCTACGACCAGTTCGGAAGCGGAATGCTCTTCCGTACCTACGAGGACCGTACCCTCGGTATCAACAACGCCATCCGCGGAGTCAAGGTAGGCTATACCTTCGGGGACTTCCTGACGGTGAAGGCTCTTTACGGTCAGACCAGGGATGTGAAAGTCTATACGGAAAACGCTATGGTTTCCGGAGCCGACCTCTCCCTGTCCATTTCCCGCGCGGCCAAGTGGCAGAACTTCGACTGGACCATCGAGGGGAGCGTGCTCGACAAATATGAGCCTCTTCTCATGGAGGATGACAAGGTCAGCCCTCATACACTCGGTTACTCGGCCCGCATGGCTTTGGGTTATGCCGGCTTCCGCCTCAGCGGAGAGTATGTGAGCCGCCGTCCGGATCCCGGTATGCAGAACTCCCTCGATTCAAGCCGTATGGAGGCGATTCAGGTGGACTTCGGCTATACCGGTCACGGCTTCGGAGGCTTGGTTACTTTCCGCAAGCTCCGCAATCCGTTCCTGCAGGCATCCCGCGATCTCAACGGACTGACCACTTACATCAACTATGTACCGGCTCTGACCCAGCAGCATACCTATGCCTTGGCCAACCTCAATCCCTATACCACTCAGCAGGATGAGATCGGAGGCCAGGCCGACCTGTACTACAACTTCCGCAGGGGCACTGTCATGGGCGGCAAGAAGGGCATGAAGATCCATGCCAACTTCTCCACCTATTACGGGCACGAGCGAGACTTTGCCGGTACGGGCGGATATCTCGACGAGTCCCGTCTGCTGTTCAGAGATCTGACAGTGGACATGGAACGCTGGTTCGGAAGCGACTTCAAGATGATACTCTTCTATACCTGGCAGACCTGGCATCATGGTGGCGGAGAGTATTACCGCTCGCATACCGTGGTGGCCGACATGACCTATAAGTTCGACCGCAAGAACTCCCTCAGGCTCGAGCTGCAGCACCTCTATACCAAGGAGGACCATAAGAACTGGGCAGCTGCCCTGCTTGAGTACAGTTTCGCACCCCGCTGGAGCGTCTCCGTGCAGGATATGTGGAACTACGGCGACACCAAGACGCACTATGTCAACGGAAGCATCAGCTACTCTTATTCGAGAGTGCGCGCAGCCCTCAATGTGGGCCGCTTCAAGGACGGTTATCAGTGCTCCGGCGGTGTGTGCCGCTATACTCCGGCCTATACCGGATTCAATCTGTCACTCGTCGTGACACTGTAGCATAAGTTTTTGAATAATGAACAGTTTTACCAGACTATTTCTTTATGCAGCTTCTGCAGTGGCGGCCGTGGGACTCGCAGCATCGTGCGAACCCGAAAACGGCGGTCAGGAACCTGTAGCCGGAGAGACCTTCCTGCTCTCCAACGAGCAGGGCGCGGCATCGCAGCTCAGTCTCGACATGTCTTCCGCATGGGAGGTAGTCGGGGAGAGCGACTGGTTCTCCGTGCAGCCCGCATCGGGTGAGGCCGGCCAGGTCACGCTGACCGTGACGGCAACCGGAGTCAATCAGGAGACAGCAGAGAGAGAGGGGACCTTCAATATCGATGCCGGCGGTGCTCTTACCGAGTACTATGTGATCCAGGATGGAGTACCGGGTATCGACGCGGTGTCTTCCAGGACTATCTCCGGAAGCGCGCAGACCGTAGCTCTTACTTTCAGTACCAACCTTTCAGGCATCGAGGCATCTTCCGATGCTTCGTGGCTTACGGTAGAGGGTGGCATAGAGTACGGTGAGGCGGCCTTTCTCGGAGATGGCAGGACTGCATCGAAATGCCGTGAGGCCGTTCTGACCCTCAAGGCAGAGGCCAACGGCACCAGTCCGCGCAGCGCTGTAGTGACCCTTTCGGCATCCGGAGTCACCGCTACGGTGGAGATTGTCCAGAACGGTGCGGTTGAGGTGGATTACAGCCGGGCCTTCTACCGTCGTACCCTTATCATGAAGTTTACCGGTACATGGTGCCAGAACTGTCCCCGTATGACTGAGGGTATAGACAATGCTCTCAAGCGCGAGCCTGACCGTTTTGTAGCAGTCAGCCTGTACAATGAGTCCGGAGACCTGACGCTCGGCAATGAGGCGGATTTTCGTTCCATGTTCCAGGTGTCCTCATTCCCTGACGGTTGGGCCAACTACTACGGAAAGCTGCCGGGCCAGACCAACCCGTTGACCTACGCTCTCTTTGATGTCGCCGACGAGGCCGTGGAGGATCTGCCTTCAAGGACAGCCATAGGCGGTTCGGCCACAGTAGAGGGTGGCAATATCAACCTGCATCTCGATATAGCCTCCAAGCAGGCCGGTGAGTATCGTCTCAATGTATTTGTTCTGGAGGATAAGGTCATGGCCGACCAGGCCGGCACATCGAGCGGCAGGGCCGAGCACAACCATATCGCCCGGGCGTGCCTTTACGGTGCGACCGGTGAGGCGGTAACCCTCGAGGCCAATACGCTCTG
Source organism: Candidatus Coprenecus pullistercoris (assembly GCA_019116965.1). Classification (GTDB taxonomy): domain Bacteria; phylum Bacteroidota; class Bacteroidia; order Bacteroidales; family UBA932; genus Coprenecus; species Coprenecus pullistercoris. The sequence continues at coordinate 21,763 of DXAT01000009.1, read as the reverse complement.
GCAGGACGACCGCACCTTCGAGCTTCCCGCCAATGTGCTGGATACCCGTAATGTCCACATTGCAGTCTATCTTACTTATGAGGGCGAGTATACGGGAAGCGTGTCCTCCGTGTTGTACAACTACAATGGAGGCTGTGGCCGCATAGTGGACAACGCTGCCCTGATTCCGGTCGACGGCAACTTGGTGGAGATTGGCTACGAGGAATAAGCAGCCGTTTTCACTTGATGTCAATAAAAAAGTTCCGATGGAATTCCATCGGAACTTTTTGTTTTGGTCCGGACCCTGTTACTGGGCCAGACGCTTGTAGGACTCGTAGCGGATCTTGGCGAACTGCTCGGTCTTGTCGAAGAGCTCCTGAGCTGTCTCGGGGAAGCTCTTCATCAGCGAGCTGTAGCGCACCTCTCCCTTGATGAACTCCTGGAACTTGCTCCAGTCGGGCTCCTTGCTGTCGAGGCTGAAAGGATTCTTGCCTTCCTCGGCCAGTGCGGGGTTGAAGTGGTACAGATGCCAGTAACCGCACTCTACGGCGAGTTTCTCCTCATGCTGGCTCCTGCCCATACCGTTGCGCAGACCGTGGTTGATGCAGGGTGCGTAGGCGATGATAAGCGAAGGACCGTTGTAGGCCTCTGCCTCCTTGAGCACATTGAAGTACTGAGCGGGATTGGCGCCCATGGCTACCTGTGCCACATAGACATAGCCGTAGCTCATGGCCATCATGCCGAGATCTTTCTTGCGTACTTTCTTGCCTGAAGTCGCGAACTTGGCCACGGCTCCTGCGGGGGTGGACTTGGATGACTGTCCGCCTGTGTTGGAATAAACCTCGGTGTCGAGTACGAGGACATTGACATTCTCTCCGGAAGCGAGGACATGGTCCAGTCCGCCGTATCCGATGTCGTATGCCCAGCCGTCACCTCCGATGATCCACTGGCTGCGTGCGGGAATCAGGTCACGGTACTCGTACAGTCTGCGGCATGCCTCGCACTCGCTTTCCTCAAGCATCGGGACGAGCTTGTCGCAGATCTGGCGTGTGGCGGCGGCGTTGCCTCTGTCGGCAAGCCACTGCTCGAAGAGAGCCTTGATGTCGGAAGAGCACTTGCTGCACTCCAGGCCCTGCTTCATCAGCTCGGCAACGGTGTTGCGCAGTCTCTCGGAACCGAGTCTCATACCGAGACCGAACTCGGCGTTGTCCTCGAACAGAGAGTTGTCCCATGCCGGTCCGCGTCCGTTCTTGTCGGTGCAGTAGGGCGATGAGGGGAACGATGCGCTGTAGATGGACGAGCAGCCTGTGGCGTTGGCCACCATCATGCGGTCACCGAAGAGCTGTGTGATGGTCTTGATGTAAGGTGTCTCGCCGCATCCTGCGCAGGCTCCGGAGAACTCGAACAGGGGCTGTGAGAACTGTGAGTTCTTGAGATTCTGTGTCTTGGGGGCGACAGTGTCCTTGTAGCCCACATTGGCGTGCATGTAATCGAAGCATGCCTGCTGATCCATTTGGGTGTCGAGATGCTTCATCTCGAGGGCTTTCTCCTTTGCCGGACATACATCTACGCAGTTGCCGCATCCGGTACAGTCCATAGGGGACACCTGCATGGTGAAGCGGTATGCCTTGAATGCCGCGATTCCCTGTGCGCTCTTGACTTCCTTGGGCGCCTTGGCCAGCTCCTCCTCAGTGGAGAGGAAAGGACGGATGGCTGCGTGAGGGCAGACATACGAGCACTGGTTGCACTGGATACACTTCTCGGGGTTCCATTCGGGAACGCTGACAGCGATGCCGCGTTTCTCGAATGCAGCCGTGCCGGCGGGAATGGTGCCGTCTGCATGCTCGCCGGTGAAGGCGCTCACGGGAATCTCGTAGCCGTTCTGTGCGTTGACCACATCGGCAACACTGCGTACCCACTCGGGTGCCAGACGGTCGAAGTTGGCCGGACGGAAACGGGCCACGATGCTGTTCCACTCTGCTGGAACGGTAAGCTCCTCATACTCGGCTCCGCGGTCAACGGCGGCGTAGTTCATGCTGACTACTTTCTCGCCTTTCTTGCCGTAGCTCTTGTCGATGGCTTTCTTCATGAAGGCCACGGCCTGCTCGTAGGGGATGATGCCCGTAATCTTGAAGAATGCGGACTGGAGGATGGTGTTGGTTCTGTTGCCCAAGCCGATTTCCTCCGCTATCTTGGTGGCGTTGATGATGTAGACCTTGAGGTTCTTCTCCGCGATGACCTGTTTTACATGGTCGGGGATACGCTTGAGAGTCTCCTCTACAGACCAGAGGCTGTTGAGCAGGAATGTACCGCCCTTTTTGATGCCTTTGAGGACATCGTATTTGTAAAGGTAGGAAGGTACATGGCAGGCTACGAAGTCGGGGGTTGACACGAGGTAAGGAGATGTGATGGGGCTGTCTCCGAAACGCAGGTGCGAGCAGGTGTATCCGCCTGACTTCTTGGAGTCGTAGTCGAAGTATCCCTGGCAGTATTTGGGAGTGTGGTCGCCGATAATCTTGATGGTGTTCTTGTTTGCACCCACTGTGCCGTCAGAACCGAGACCGTAGAACTTGCACTCGTAGGTGCCTTTCTTGGCTAAGGAGACTTCCTCGCCTACGGGCAGGGACTTGAAGGTGACATCATCGGTGATGCCGATGGTGAAGTCGGCCTTGGGCTGTTTCTGTTTGAGGTTCTTGAATACGGCGAATATCTGGGCGGGGCTGGTATCCTTGGAGGACAGACCGTAGCGTCCGCCGATGATATAGGGTGCGTCGCCGCCCATCTCGGCCAAAGTGGACTTGACATCGAGATAGAGAGGCTCGCCTACGCTTCCGGGTTCCTTGCAGCGGTCGAGAACGGCAATCCTCTTGACGCTCTTGGGCAGGACTCTGAGGAAATACTTGGCGGAGAAGGGCCTGTACAGGCGGACAGTGATGACACCGACTTTCTCGCCTTTCTCCATAAGTGCGTCTACGACCTCGCGGACGGTCTCGCATACGGAGCCCATGGCGATGATGATGTCCTTGGCGTTGGGATCTCCGTAGTAGTCGAACGGCAGGTAATGACGGCCGGTCAGCTCACCGATCTCGCCCATGTAACGGGCAACGATGTCGGGAACGGCATCATAATAGGTGTTGCAGGCCTCGCGTGCCTGGAAATACACATCGGGGTTCTGGGCCGTGCCTCTGGTGACGGGCTTGTTGGGATTGAGGGCTCTCTTGCGGAAAGCGGCGAGCGCCTTGTCACTGATCATGCCTCTGAGCGCATCGGAGTCAAGTACCTCGATCTTCTGAATCTCGTGCGATGTGCGGAATCCGTCGAAGAAGTGGATAAACGGTACACTGGCCTTGATAGAGGAGAGATGTGCCACGGCACCGAGGTCCATGGCTTCCTGAACGCTTGAGGAAGCGAGCATGGCGAATCCGGTCTGGCGGCATGCCATCACATCCTGGTGGTCTCCGAATATGGAGAGCGCCTGGGTGGCGAGGGCGCGTGCCGATACATGGAATACGGCCGGCAGCAGCTCACCTGCGATCTTGTACATATTGGGAATCATCAGCAGCAGGCCCTGGGAAGCCGTGAATGTGGTGGTCAGGGCTCCTGCCTGCAGCGAGCCGTGAACAGCTCCTGCCGCTCCTCCCTCGCTCTGCATCTCCGTTACTTTGACGGTCTCCCCGAACAGGTTCTTCTTACCGAATGCGGCCCATTCGTCCACATACTCGGCCATCGTTGAAGAAGGCGTGATGGGGTAGATGGCGGCATGCTCGCTGAACAGGTATGCCACATGAGCGGCGGCATAGTTGCCGTCACAGGTAATAAATGTTTTCTCTTTTGCCATTCTAATGACGATTTAGTAGTTATTGTTATTTGTGTTGATTTATTTTGCCGGAATGCATTTTCTTATCAGCCCGGTCAGTACGGTGCCGGGGCCGAGTTCCACGAAGTCCACGGCACCGTCGCGGTGCATGTTGAGCACGGTCTGCGTCCATCTGACGGGAGATGTGAGCTGGCGCAGCAGCTTGTCCTTGATGACCGTAGGATCAGTGGAGGGAAGTGCGTCCACATTCTGGTATACAGGGCAGACGGGGACCTTTATGTCTGTGCGGCTTATTGCCTCGGCCAGTTCTACTCTCGCAGGCTCCATGAGAGGAGAGTGGAAGGCTCCTCCGACAGCAAGTCTGAGCGCTCTCTTCGCACCTGCCTCCTTAAGCGCCTCGCAGGCCTTGTCCACGGCTTCTATCTCGCCTGAGATGACAAGCTGTCCGGGGCAGTTGTAGTTGGCCGGAACGACTGTCCCTTCGGTTTCCGCACATACCTTCTCGACCACATCGTCAGGCAGGCCTATGATGGCAGCCATGGTAGACGGCCTGGCCTCGCATGCTTTCTGCATGGCCATGGCCCTTGCGTACACCAAACGGAGTCCGTCTTCGAAAGACATGGCTCCTGCGGCTACCAGTGCGGAGAACTCTCCGAGGGAGTGGCCGGCGGTCATAGCCGGCTTGAAGTCCTCTATGGTGGCGGCAGCGGCTACCGAGTGGATGAATACGGCGGGCTGGGTGACCTTGGTCTGCTTCAGGTCATCGGCGGAGCCTTCGAACATGATACTGCGGATGTCGAATCCGAGTATGTCGCAGGCACTGTCAATGAGCTCTTTCGCTTTAGGCGAGGCCTCGTAGAGGTCCTTGCCCATACCGGTGAATTGTGCTCCCTGTCCGGGAAAAACATAAGCTGTCATATACTTTTTTAAATTTTATTTGTACATTAGCAATCCTTTTGCCTCCGTAGTTTAATGGATAGAATGAGAGATTCCGGTTCTCTTGGTTGGGGTTCGATTCCCCACGGAGGTACTATCTATTCTATATCAGTCTCTTTCAATCTCTTTCTTATCGTATATGTGGATGCGAATTCCGATACTGCGTACAGCAGCAGGGTCGCACCGAAAAGGATGAACAGCACATTGCCGCTCTTAGCCGGGAAGAAGAACATGGCAATACCCATGCCCAGCGTGATGACCGGACCTATGAACAGGGGGATCGGAATGCTGAGCAACTTGGCCGTACGGACCAGATTGATAATCTCTCCTAAGCTGAAAATGAGCAGGATAAGGCCGAATACAAACATGATGAAGCTGCGGAAGAAGTCCGGGAAAATGAGCAGGACGGTACCGAATGCTATGTCGACGATGGAGTTGAGCATGAGCAGAGATACCTTCTCGCTTTTCCATTGGCCGGTATAGTAGAGAATTATGCTGACTATGCCGATGGCCAGGATGAGTGCGCCGGCAATGATGATGATGGATTCCTGCACTTGTTTGGGCCAGATCACAAGAATCAGGCCTGCAATCAGGGAGACTATGGCTCTTGCGTAGCCGTAGGACCTGTCGAAAAAGACGATGGCTGGTTTCATGTACAGTAAGTTTTCTATTTAATTTACAAAGATACAAAACGATTTTGAAAACTTTGCAAAACAAATTATCTTTGTCTACAAATATAGCCGGCTATGAAGAAATTTCCCTTTTTTTTACTGATTTTGCCCTTTTTACTTTATTCCTGCGGACCGGCCTCAAGGGTCAGCAAGGCGGACCGGCCCTGGTCCTATGAGGTGGAAAGCATAGGCGTAGGAGCGGAGGGAACCTATGTGCTCAGGGTGTGGAGCTATTACCGGACTCCGAAAATGCCGGAGGATGTCGCCGGAAGAAACGCAGTCCACGCGGTCATATTCAAGGGTGTTCCAGCCGGAGGAGGAGCATCGGCGCAGCCGGCTCTTGTGACAGGAGGGGTGCCGGCTTCCGACTCCCTCTTTTTCGACAGCTTCTTTACCGGTGATTACCGGAGATACATCAACTCTGTCGCGACGGGCAGCCGGCAGGTCATCAAGACACGCCGCAACGGATACCGGATAGGATACGCCGTATCGGTCGCCAAGGACGAGCTGCGTAAATATCTCGAGTCACAGGGCGTGGTAAAGCCGCTGTCATCCGGATTCTGAATTTCGGACAATATGAAAATCATAAGCTATGAGACAGTTACTTATATCCATTATCATGGTCTGCTGCGCGGTGACGCTGCGGGCCTCGGACCTGATACCGTATCAGGATGCGGCCTCCGGTAAATGGGGTTACCGTGATGCGTCGGGCAAAGTGGTCGTCAGGCCTGTGTACTCTGCGGTCAGCCGTTTTGCGGACGGTTACGGAGTGGTGTACAGCGATTCCGGACTCGCCGGACTGGTGGAGTCTTCCGGCCGTGTGGTCATTCAGCCCCGCTACACATACATAGACCTGTGCAATGAGGGTATTGTGGCGGTATACAGATGTCCCAGGGGCGGAGAGATGTGGGTGGACGGAGCCTGGACATTTATCGACCTGGCATATCCGGACATACTGATGGGCGGTCTGTTCTGTTTCGACATGGTGGGCCCGTTCGTGGATTCGGTCGCCTGGGTCAACAGGGCCGAGACTGATTCGAAACGGGCTGTCAGGTATATGCCCGTGATGAGCCGCAACGGCAAGAAAGAGATAGGCCGGGAGTACATCCTCGGTGTTTCGGAGTCGTTCGGGATGTCGGACCTGTATGCCAAGGATGATGACGGCCGTCCTGTGGTCTATGACGGGGCCTGGGTGCTGATTGACCGGGAGATGCGGATACTTACGGATGCGGAGCGGCCCTATCAGATGGTCGGGGAGTTCAAGGACGGTCTCGCCTGGGTAAAGCGCGACGGCCTTTACGGCTTCGTCAATACTGAGGGGGAAGAGGTTATCCCAGTTATATACCGGTCTGTGCAGGGTGCTCCCAACGCTGTCCCTGCCGGACTTCTCCTAAATCCTGAGGACGGTGCCGTGAGATGGGTCATGAACGGCAAGGGAGAGATGGCCTGGATGGACGGCAACGGGGATACGGTGATCGACTTTGTCCGTACGGACGGCAGGATAGGGGTCTCTTCTTTTGTCAATGAATCCATGTGGGATTATTAATGATTACGGCTATGAGACATATTATGATGAGGATATTTACGGCAGCGGCGGTTATCGCGGTATGCCTGTGCGTGTCCGCGCCAGGAGCTGCCCAGGATGCCGATGACGCTCTCGCCTACAGGCGCAGCTCGCTTTATACGATGCTGCTCAGCCATCCGGAGCTTGAGATGGACGACGAGATAGTATCGGCTTTCATGTCACTCGGGACGCCCGACAAATACAACAATCATGACCTGAGTGTCAAGGTCATAACGGCCCGGGTCACTGACAAGAATACGGCGCAGGAGCAGATAGACCGTTTCCTGAAGCGTAATAATGTGGCTAAAAGGCTGGTGTCCAAATGGTTTTCCCGCAGCAAGGAGACCGGAGGCTTCGATCCCTCGCTGGTGCTTGAGCGCGGACTGTATGACGCCACGGCCGCGGATGTGTCCCTGGCAAGTCAGGGCGTCAGAGGCATAGATGCCCTGGCGGACAGAGGATACGAGCTTATCGACAATACATTTGTCATAGTCAATGATGTACAGTATATCAATCATAAGGAGAACGCGGATATCGCAGCGGCAATTCTGCTGCTTGCCGGAGGGGTGCTGGATGCGCTTGCCGGAGAGGACAGCGACTCCTTTACGCAGATAGCCTCGCTTGGAGCCTCTATCTCCATGATGGTGGCTGGATTCAAGGTGAAGGTCACTTCGCATCTGTATCAGTTGGACTGGAACGATGCGGTGGCGGACAGGTTCTACAGCGAGTACTATTACGACAAGCCGCTTGCGGACTCGTTGTCTATGGCCGCTTTCGGTCAGGATGCGGCGCTGGCTGTGAAAAGGGAGGCCTATGAGAAGGACAACACGACTTTCGGCCTCAAGTATATAGGCAGCTATAAGGCTAAGAGCAACAAGCCGGTGCTTCGCGGTCTGCACAACGATGTCGATGTGTTTCGCAAGGTGCTTGCTCGTGCTTTGGACAACAATATCGTCATGCTGCAGAAAAAATATGACCAGTTCAAGGTAAAGGTGCCGCTGAACAGTGTGGAGCCGCTTACGGCCCAGATAGGCATGAAGGAAGGAGTGAGCGCCAAGTCCAAGTTCGAGGTAATCGTGCCTGTATTCGACGAGGTCACCGGCAAGTATGTCTACAGACGCCGAGGAGTGATACGCCCAGTCCCCGGCAGGATATGGGACAACCGCTATATGGCCGTAGAGGAACAGACGCCGGGGTCTGTGCTTCAGGCCACGGAGTTCCAGGTGGTGAGCGGTTCAAAGTCGGCGTTTTCCGAAGGGATGCTTATCCGGCAGATAAAATAAAAAAGACATGCTGCAAGGAGCATGTCTCTGATGCCGACGGGGCTTTTTCTTTGATTGTGCGGTGTCAGCCCTACTCGATGAAGGCGAGGACCTGATTGAGCTCAAGGGTGTCACCCTGTCCGGCGTTTACCTGAATCAGTTTGCCGGTCTTGGGAGCCTTGACAGGCTCGATGCCGTAGTAGGTCTGTATGTAGCATACGGGCTCGCCTTCCTTGAACTTGGTGCCGATTACCGGCGCGGTGCTGTCATCAGCCACATTGTATTTCCAAAGGAGCTTGCCTTTTGCCACTGCCTGCACGGCCAGTGCCTGCGGATGCTCGGTCATGACTTTCTCAGCGTCGAAAGCGGGAACCTCCACGACCTGACGGGTCACTATCTTGGGTGCGCCTGCTTTCTCGCGGGCTGCCTCAAGCTCTTTGTTGAAACGCTCCTTGGCCACGCCGCTCTTGTAGTCGCGGTACTGACGCTCGTGCATTGCGAACTCGAATAGCTCCTCGTCGTCCTGCCCGCGGTCCCAGCCTTCTTTCTCCATCTCCTCGATGAACTTGGGCAGCTCGTCCGGGAACGCATCCTGAGGATTGCCGGTGTAGAACTCCAGGCCTTTCTCCTTTACGATATCCAGAATCTCCGGAGCCAGGGGACCTGGCAGTTTGCCTGTCTTGCCGAGAATCATGTTCATGGTGTCCTTGTCAATGGTCTTCCACCTGGGCTCGCCCTTGAGGGTGTGCATCAGGTTCATCAGCGCAGTGTTCTTCACATACTGGCTGAACGGGGTCACGAGCGGGGGATAGCCGAGCTTGGGCCATACATACTCTACTTCCTGGAAGAGCATCACCATCAGTTCGTTGAGGGAGACTTCCTTCTTGCCCTGGTTGCGCAGGGACATGTTGATTGCGCCCTGGAATCCCTTGAGGTCCGCCATCATGGAGCCCATCATGCCGCCGGGCAGGCCGCAGCCCACCAGCAGGGACGAGCAGATATAGTTGGTAGGCTCGATGAAGTAGCCGAGGAAATCATCGATGAAAGTCTGGGTAAGTCTCCGGGCCTCCATGTATGCGTTCATGTTGATGTCCTTGACCTTGAATCCTGCGTCTTTCAGCATGGCCTGGATGGTGATGACATCGGGGTGGATCTTACCCCAGGACAGAGGCTCCATGGCCACATCTATGTAGTCGGCGCCGGCCCTTGCCACCTCAAGCATCGATGCGACCGAGAAGCCGGGGCCGGAATGGCCGTGATACTGGACTACTATGCGGGGATATTTGTCCTTGATGCTCTTGGTGAGCCTGCCGAGGAATGCGGGGCGTCCGATGCCGGCCATGTCCTTGAGGCAGATCTCGTCGCAGCCGTATTCCACCACCTTGTCCACGATGTCCATGTAGTACTCTACCGTGTGTACGGGGGAGTAGGTGATGCTCAGGGCCACCTGGGATATCATGCCGCCTTCCTTGGCCAGTATGACGGAGTCCTTGAGGTTGCGGTGGTCGTTGAGTCCGCAGAACGAGCGGGAGATATTGGTCCCCTGCTTGGCCTTGACCTTGTACATGAGCGCTCTGACATCTCTTGGCACGGGATTCATACGGAGAGCGTTGAGGCCTCTCTCAAGCATGTGTGTCTGTATGCCGACCTTGTTGAACGGAGCCGTCCATGCTCTGACCGCTTTGTTGGGATTCTCTCCGAAAAGCAGGTTGACCTGCTCGAAAGCGCCTCCGTTGGTCTCGACTCTGTCGAAGCATCCCATGTCAATGATTACAGGTGCGATCTGCACCAACTGATCTACTCTGGGGACATATTTGCCCGAGGACTGCCACATATCCCTGTAAACAAGGGAAAATTTTATTTCACGTGCCATTTGGTTAGTGTTTCGTTAAAAAATTTGCCTCAAATATAGAAAATTTGCTTGAATAAGAAAACTATTCTTATATTTGCAGTCCCTTTTCGCGAGTGTGGAAGGGTACATGGTGGATGTAGCTCAGTTGGTTAGAGCATTGGTTTGTGGCACCAAGGGTCGTGGGTTCGAATCCCATCTTCCACCCGTCGTGATGCTGCCCCTGCAGGGGCGGCATTTTTTATTTATGCAATCCGGTTGCAGATAGAGGTAAGTATTTTTGTCGATATCTGGTATGTTAAAGTGTTGAGCTATGCGGAAAAAAGAGATATTTCCAATAACCGGCCTGGGATGTGCCGCCTGTGCCGCCCGGGTAAATAAGGTCCTGAATGCCTGTGACGGCGTGCAGGAGGCCAATGTCAATTATGCCTCGGCTACGGCTCTGGTCGACTATGATGACAGCAAGTGCTCGCCGGAGTCGCTGCGGAAAGCGGTGGAGGAGGCCGGGTACGGTCTGATAACTGATGCGGAGAACGAGGAGGAGGCAGCGGAGGCCGAGCGTGTCCGGCAGTACAGGACCCTGCGGATACAGACTGCGGGAGCCCTTGTCCTGGCGGTGCCTGTATTTGTGCTGAGTATGTTCTTCATGGACTTGCGCTGGGGACAATGGCTTTCTGCCGTACTGTCTGCCGTTGCGGTATTTGTGTTCGGCCGCCGTTTTTTCATCAATACCTTCAGGCAACTGCGGCATGGTGCTGTCAATATGGACACGCTGGTGGCCAGCAGTACGGGAGTGGCCTGGCTGTTCAGTGCCTTCAACCTGCTTTTTCCGGAGTTCTGGTTGTCGCGCGGCATTGAACCGCATCTGTATTTCGAGTCGGCAAGTGTCATCGTTGCCTTCATCCTAATCGGCAGGCTGTTGGAGGCCAGGGCAAAACATAAGACGACAGGGGCTGTCCGCGCTTTGATGGGACTGCAGCCAAAGACTGTTACGGTGGTAGCGGAGGACGGTACGGAGAAAGAGGTGCCGGTCCAGTGGGCTCAGGCCGGGGACACCGTGGCGGTAAGACCGGGTGAGCGGGTGGCTCTTGACGGCACTGTGCTCGCCGGGGAGTCGTATGTGGACGAGAGCATGCTCAGTGGGGAGCCGGTCCCAGTGTTCAAGCAGGATGGGTCTGAAGTGTATGCCGGAACAATCAATCAGCGCGGAGCTTTCCGTTTCCGGGTCGACAGAGCCGGAGGGGACACGGTGCTCTCGCAGATTATCCGCATGGTGCAGGACGCGCAGGGCAGCAAGGCTCCTGTGCAGAACCTTGTGGACAGGGTCGCATCGGTATTCGTGCCCGTCATCATGGGCATCGCGGTAGTCGTGTTCGCTGCGTGGTGGATATTCGCTCCGGAGGACGGATTCATCCACGGACTGCTGTGCATGATAACCGTACTTATAATCGCCTGTCCGTGTGCTCTCGGTCTTGCTACACCTACTGCTATCATAGTGGGGGTAGGCAAGGGGGCCCGCAACGGCATCCTCATCAAGGATGCGGCAAGTCTGGAGGTAGCCAGGAAAGTGGACACCGTGGTGCTGGACAAGACCGGTACTCTCACCGAGGGCCGTCCGGAGGTGGCGGACCAGTGCTGGGGCCCAGGAGCGGAGTCTCTGCGTCCTGTTCTGGCGGCCATCGAGTCTCTTTCGGAACATCCTTTGGCGGAGGCGGTGGTCGGTGCAATGGGGTGTGGGCAGCAGTCTTTGCCGGAAATATCCGCCTTTGAGAATATACCTGGGAAAGGCGTACGGGGGACATACGGCGGTATTACATACTATGTCGGCAGTCAGGAACTGCTGAGGGACTGCGGAGCCGGACCTTCTGAGGAACTTCTGGCCCGTACCGGGGAATGGCTGGCCCAGGCCAGGACGGTGATATGGTTCGCCGACAGTACCAGGGCCTTGGCGGCAGTTGCGGTCACGGACAGGATAAAGCCTACTTCCGCAGAAGCCGTGGCGAAGCTGCATCACATGGGTATCCGCACGGTCATGCTTACAGGAGACAATGAGGCTTCGGCCGCTGCGGTGGCCCGTCAGGCAGGTGTGGACGAGTACCATGCCGGCGTGCTGCCGCAGGACAAGGCGGCTTTTGTCAAGCGGCTTCAGGATGCAGGGCATAAAGTGGCAATGGTCGGAGACGGTATCAACGACAGTGCTGCTCTCGCGCAGGCTGATCTCAGTATTGCGATGGGAAGGGGCAGTGACATCGCCATGGATACGGCCATGATAACGATACTTTCGTCCGACCTGATGAGAATACCGGAGGCAATCCGTCTGTCGCATCTGACCATATGCACTATCCGTCAGAATCTTTTCTGGGCCTTTATCTACAATGTCATCGCAGTTCCGGTCGCAGCGGGTGTGCTTTATCCGTTCAGCGGTTTCCTGCTCAATCCGATGATAGGTGGCGCCGCTATGGCCCTGAGCAGTGTCAGCGTGGTCACCAACAGTCTGCGTCTCAGAAACAAAAGACTGTCACAAAAGTGAATTTCAAGCATTGATTACCATAGGTGTGAAAACAAAAAAACAGTAGGATATGAGAAATATAGTATTTCCGGTTATCATGTTGTTCCTATCGGCGGCCGCAGCTTCGGCCCAGGATGTTACTCTTGAGGATTTCAAGAATGCCAGAAAGCAGGAGAAGGCGGCTTTCGAACAGCGCAGGGCAGAGGAGTATGCCGCGTTTCTGGCCCGTTATGAGAGTGCTTTCGAAGAGTTCAGGAGGCTTTACGGCGAATATGTCGAGGAAGAGAAGAGCGTACTTGACCTGATGGCCTCCGATGACGGTATCAGAATATCACCGGTAGAGCTTGCTGTGGAGCCGAGAGCCGAGACTACGGTGTCGGATCAGAGGAGACTTCTTGAGGAAAATCTCAGGAGCATCAGGCATCTCAGACCTGAGGACCTTGTCCCGGTGTTGTCCGACAAGGAGGACAGCGTGGCCCGTATCAGGGAGGCCGCTGAGGTCATGGAGGAGATAGTGTCCGGCATGTCGCCCGTGCCGGAGGGTGAGGATGATGTTCCGATAAGTGTGCCGGATGTGGTTCTTGAACCGCTGGACACGGTTCCGGCAGTAGTGCCTGAGCCGGTGGGTACGCTTCCTTCCGCAGTGGACAGTACAGTGGCGCGGGATCCGTCCGTTCCCAGCGGAAAGCCGACCGAATATGTCCGGATATCATCTCCGTTCGGTACGCGCATCCATCCGATAACGCATAAGAAGCACACGCATAAGGGAATTGATCTCGCGGCTCCGCAGATGACTCCCATCTATGCGACGGCGGACGGTGAGGTGACATTTTCCGGCCGGAACGGAGGATACGGCAATTTCGTAAAGATAAATCACCGCAACGGCTATAAGACAGCTTATGCCCACATGCACCGTATTGCTGTGGATAAGGGGGCTGATGTCCGCAAGGGGGACCTGATAGGCTATGTAGGCACCACCGGCTCCAGCACCGGCAATCATCTTCATTATGAGGTGCATTATCTGGACAAACTGCTTGATCCTGCCACTACTATGTAATATGCATGTAACATTGATGACACACAATCTTAATGTCTGTCCGTAATTGTGGCATGCACTTTGCAGGTTCTCATAACGGATAGTTTTTTCATAGGTTAAGTATTAGGTTAAGTGATAAAGGCTGTCGGTTCTGTCCGGCGGCCTTTATTATTTTGTATTTGCCGCTTGGCTATTAGGCGAACAACTTGAAGATTATCGTTCGCGAGTAGGTCTCGCCGGGACGGAGAACGCAGGACGGGAAATCCGGATGATTGGGTGCGTCGGGGAAGTTCTGGCACTCGATGGCGACACCGTCGTAGTCGCGGTAACTGCGGTCGGACTTGCTGACCGGCGAGCCATCAAGCCAGTTGCCGGTGTAGACCTGTACTCCGGGCTGGTCAGTCAGAATCTCGAGGCGGCGGCCGGAGATGTCGGAAGATAGCTCGGCGGCCAGCTTAAGGCCGGGCTCTCCGTCGAGTATCCAGCAGTTGTCGTAGCCTTTTCCGTAGCGCAGAGCCGGGAAATCAGCCTTGATGTCCTGTCCGACCGGTTTCGCCCGGCGGAAGTCCATGGGCGTGTTCTCGACCCTGGCAATCTCTCCGGTCGGTACCAGTGACGGGTCGGTGACTATCCATCGTGATGCGTTGAGTCTCAGCTTGTGGCTGAATATACTGCCGCTGTCCTCTCCGTCTAAGTTCCAGTAGGTGTGATTGGTAAGGTTGATTACGGTATGTGCGTCTGTAGTGGCCGTAATCTCCAGACGGAGCGAGTTGTCATCTTCCCAGGAGTACAGAGCCTCTGCGTGCACAGCTCCCGGATAGCCCTGATCACCGTCCGGACTGTCCAGGGCCATCAGTACCTGAGAATCCGATGACCGGAGCACTTTCCAGAGCCTGTCGGCAAATCCGTCCGGCCCTCCGTGCAGCTGGTATTCCGGATGATTCTTTATGAGCTGATATTCCTTGCCGTCAAGGGTGAAACGGCCTCCGGCGATGCGGTTGGCGTATCTGCCGGGAATCTTGCCCATGCACGGGCCGTCGCCCAGATAACTCGCCTCATCCCTGTAGCCTAACACTACATCGCTCATGATTCCATTGCGGTCGGGAACGACCACCGACACTATGCCGGCTCCCCTTTCGGTGAGCATCACCGACGCTCCGGATTTATTGATAAGGTGTATCATGGCTTATTCAAGTTTACGGGCACCGTCACTGATGACCACAGGATATATTTTGGGTTCATGACCGAATCGTGCGGCGTACTCTCTGACTGCCTTTGCTATGAATTCGTCGTAAAGGTTGTCCTTGACCAGGTTGATGGTGCAGCCGCCGAAGCCTCCGCCCATGACCCTGGAACCGGTCACTCCGCACTCACGGGCCAGATCGTTGAGGAAGTCCAGCTCAGGGCAGCTTACCTCATAGAGCCGGCTCATGCCGTGATGGGTCTCGTACATCTTGGCGCCCACGGTCCCGTAATCGTCCCGTTCAAGGGCATCGCAGACATCTATGACACGCTGTATCTCCTCTATGACATATTCGGCCCTCATATAGTCCTCGGCGGATACTTTACCGCGGACTTCTTCCAACATTTCCGGTCTCACATCCCGCAGGAACTCCACCCAGGGGTGGCCGGCGGCCTTGACTGCCGCCACGACGGTCTCGCAGGAGGTACGGCGCCTGTTGTATGCCGATGAGGCCAGCTCATGCTTGACTGCGGAGTCCAGCAGGACCAATCTGTAGCCATGGGGATGGAACGGGTAGTAACGGTATTCGAGTGAGCGGCAGTCCAGGCGGATGAGGCTGCCGGCCTTGCCGAAGATGGATGCGAACTGGTCCATGATGCCGCATTTGACACCGCAGTAGTTGTGCTCGGTTCTCTGGCCGATGCGGGCCAGTTCGAACTTGTCGATGCCCAGCCCCAGCATATCGTCCAGAGCAAAGGCAAATGTGCTTTCAAGTGCGGCGGAAGAAGACATGCCTGCTCCCAGAGGAACATCTCCGGCGAAGGCGGCGTCGAATCCTTTCAGCAGCGGTCCGCGGCTTTTGATAATCTCCATGCAGACTCCGAAGATATACCGGGCCCATGATGCTGACGGGGCATCCTCTTCCCTGAAACCGAATTCGGCTGAGTCATTAAGGTCTACCGAGCAGACCCGTACGCGGTCGGTGCCGTTGAGGCGTATCTCGGCCATCATGCCCTTGTCGATGGCGCCGGGGAACACGAATCCGCCGTTATAGTCGGTGTGCTCGCCTATGAGATTGATTCTTCCGGCTGAGGCATAGAAGTCACCCGAGCCTCCGAAATGTTTCTGAAACTGTTCGTGAATCTTTTCTTTCATCATATATGTCAGTGAGTGTTGATAATCTATCTGGAAACAGTCTCAAGGACTGCTTTTTTCAGGCCCTTTGCCTTGGCGGTCAGGGTTATGGGCCCCGGAGTATCCCCGCTCCGGATGATCACGGTGAGCATTCCGCTGAATGCGCTCATCTCCGGGTTGTGAAAGAGCTCGAGGCAGGTAGGGTCTCCGTTGGCCACGGCCCTGAACTGTCCTGCTCCGGATACCTCAAAACGGACTTTCCGGGAGTCCAGCGGACAGAGATTGCCGTCGCGGTCCACTATGCGTACGGTTACATACAGCAGGTCCTTTCCGTCGGAGCACAGGCTGTCACGGGACGGTATCAGCTCTAATCTGTGCGGTTTGCCGGCGGTACGGACAGTCTTGCGTGCGGCTTCCCTGCCCTCGCTGTCATAGGCGATGACAGTTATCTCGCCGGGCTCGTATCTGACATCGTTCCACATAAGCCGGTATCTGGTCAGCAGGGAACTTCTGTCTTTTCCCCTGACACCCATGCTCCGGCCGTTGACGAAGAGCTCGGCTTTCGGCCAGGAAGTGTATACATATACGGGGGTAATCTCTCCCTCGCGTCCTTTCCAGTTCCAGTGAGGAAGTACATGCAGGGTGGGGCTCTCCTCATTCCATACACTGCGGTAGAGCCAGTAGCGGTCCTTGGGGATGGACGCCAGGTCTATGATGCCGAATACGGAGCTGTGGTTGGGCCATGAATCGGTGTCATAGGGAGTGGGCTCGCCGAGGTAGTCGAATCCGGTCCAGACAAACTGACCCATGGTCCACGGGTAGTCCTCTGCCATGGCCAGGTCCTCGTCGGGAATATTGGACCAGTTGCAGTATTCCAGGTCGTATGATGAGCTCTGATGGTCCTCGTGGATGGCGGTGTGCCTTTTCTCCACGGGAAAATGATAGACGCCTCTCGAACTTACTGTGGAGGAAGTCTCGCTTCCCAGCAGCATCTTCTGAGGCAGGATGTTGTATCCGTCCATATACTTGAACGGCCTGTAGTTGAATCCCGGGACATCGAGGACGGCGGCGAATCCGTTGGAGAGCACGGCGTCTATCTGGTCCATGCCGCATGTGACAGGTCTCGTGGGGTCTTCCCTGTGGCAGATGTCCTGCAGGAACTCAACCGTCCTGTATCCTTCAGGCGACGACTGTGAAGGCACTTCGTTGCCGATGCTCCACATAACGACGGAAGGATGGTTGCGGAAATGCCTGATCATATTGACCATGTCCTTTTCGGCCCACTCGTCGAAGAAACGGTGGTAGCCGTTCAGGCACTTCGCATCGTCCCATTCGTCGAAACTCTCAACTATTACCATGAAACCCATCTCATCACAGAGTTCGATCAGTTCGGGAGCCGGCATGTTGTGTGTGGTTCGGATGGCGTCGCAGCCCATGTCCTTGAGCATTGTGAGCTGGTGGCGTATGGCAGAGCGGTTGACCGCCGCGCCGAGGGGGCCGAGGTCGTGGTGCAGGCAGACGCCCTTGAACTTGCGGTTCTGTCCGTTGAGGTAGAATCCGGTTCCGGGCCTTACCTCTATGGTACGGATGCCGAAGGTGGTAATGTATGTGTCGGTAAGTATCTCCCTGGCAGGAACGCCTGTGCCGGGCTCTCTGCCTGCAGCCTTTATGTACAGCCTGGTCTCAGCCGTGTACAGGTACGGGTGCTCGGGGGACCACAGTTCCGGATCGCGGATGGTCATGCGCTGTTCTGCGGTAAGGGTGCCGTTGTCCGTGTCAGGATTGTGCACCTCGAAATAGGTGTCCCCTCCGACTACTTTCCCCGAGCGGTCTTTTATGACTGTCCTGAGCATGATGTCGAAATCCTTGTCGGCACCGGCAATGTCTGTAAGGAGTCTGATATATGCAGAGTCACCTGTGGGGCTCAGTTCCGCAGTGACTGCAGCGCCCCACACCGGGATATGTGTCGGCATGGTCTCTATCAGGCGGACATTGCGGTACAGCCCCGCGCCGGGATACCATCTGGAGGACTGCGGTCTGTTCTCCAGACGCACCCGTATCTCGTTGTCTTTTCCGTCCTCCGTCAGATATGGCGTGATGTCGCAGTAAAAGGAATTGTATCCGTAGGGCCAGTAGATGGCCTCATGTCCGTTGACATAGACCCGGGCCTCGCTCATGGCTCCGTCAAACACCAGTGTGGCGATGCGGTCCGGTGTCACATCTATGTGCTTGATATACCAGCCGGTTCCTACATACGGAAGTCCGCCCGTCCGTCCGGTCTTGACGGAGACGGCGGTCTCGTTGTTCTGTGTTATGGCGATGGCCTGTATGTCGTTGCTCCTGTCGAAGGGCCCGTATATGGCCCAGTCGTGCGGTATGCTCACTTCTTTCCATACGGTCGGTTCCTCTCCGAGGCCGAACATCCATCCGTCGTCAAGCAATGTCACTTTTCTGACTTCGGCGCTGCCGTTGTCTGCAATTGCGGTAGGACTGGCAGTCGCCGACAGGGTGACGGCAGCTGCGAGAAAGGAGATCATCAGTTGTCTTGTATTCATACTCTTGTGGATTTTCAGTTCTTGAATGCTTCGAGAGCTTTTGTGGGCCGGAAGTCCCGGTCGAACGCGCCTTTGTCGTAACTGCTCCATCCGAGCTCGCTGTATATGCTTGGGGTCCAGGCAGGGTTGGTCTGGGGCTCCCAGTAGAAGACTCCGGCGCATATGCCTTCTCCGAGGGCCCTGCTCCTGTCTTTCAGGTCGCACAGGAAGGCGTAGGCCTCATCCGGCATGTCCCATGACATTCCGGCCTCGCAGATCATGACAGGAGTGCCGAACAGTTGGTAAAGTGACGCCATGTTGGACACGGTGGCGCTGACTACGGCCCTATAGTCCCCGCTGTCGTATTGTCCGTCCGCTACATAGTACTCGGGATAGACGGACATGCCTATCATGTCCCATTTGCCGCCGTTGGACTTCAGTCCACTGAATAACCATTCGTAAAGATCCGGGTTGTCTCCATGGTCGAGGTGTACGATGACCTTGGCTTCGGGAAAGACTGATTTGACCGCGTCATATCCTGCATTGCTGAGCATAGCGTAGGAGGCCATGCTTACATCAGCCTTACCGGCATCCCACAGCATGCCGTTGGATGTCTCATTGCCGACCTGCACCCATTCGGGAGTGATGCCGTTGTCCTTGAGTGCGGTAAGTATATCTGCGGTATGGTCGGCGACAGCCTGGCAGAGCTGCCCGATGCTGTATCCGTTCCATGCCGAAGGGATGTTCTGCTGCTGCGGATCGGCCCACCAGTCGCTGTAGTGGAAGTCAATCATGAGCCTCATCCCTAAGTCGCGTGCCCTGCCGGCTTTGGCGAGCACATCTTCCTTGCCGCACCATCCCTCCTCCGGATCTACCCACACCCTCAGCCTTATGGCATCGAATCCGAGTTCCTTCATGAGGGCGGTGCATTCGGCCGCGGTACCGTCGTAGTTGCGGAAAGTGATGCCGTCACGCTCCATCTCGGTGCACCAGCTTATGTCGGCTCCCTTTGCGAAAATTCCGGGAACCGGTTGTGGTTCAGGCGTCTCAGAAGGCGAAGCATTACCGCTGTTGCAGGATACGGCCGCAAATGCCGTAACCACGGATAAGAAAAGTAAAGGTATCCTCATGGCATGACCGGTTGAAATACCTTCAAATTTAGGGGAAATTAATGATAAATCCTAATCATCCTATACCATATATAAGATATCCGGCCACTCCGGATGCGATGATGACCCAGATGGGGTTGGCCTTGAAGAAGAGGATGGCGGCGAATGAGGCGGCGAAGAGCCCCCAGCTCCACCAGTCAATGAAGTTGTATGGGGTGATGAGAAGGATGGCCGCAGCCGCTATCATGCCTATTGTCACGGGCCGCATGACTCTGAGTATGGATGCGAAATACCGGTTGTCCTTGAATTTTTCGAAAAGGATGCATATCCACAGGACTATCAGGTAGGAGGGGAGCACAACGGCCGTTGTCGCGGTCAGGGATCCGAGTACGCTGAGTACGGGACCGTATCCCATAGCGTGCGGCACAGAGTATCCAATATAGGTGGCGCTGTTGATGCCTATGGGGCCGGGAGACATCTGGGATATCGCGACAATGTCGGTGAACTCCTCCGGGGAAAGCCAGCCGTGGATGCTTACCACCTGGTCCTGTATGAGGGACAGCATGGCGTATCCGCCTCCGAAGGTGAAAGCTCCTATAATGAAAAAAGTGAGAAACAGTTCGAGAAAGATCATTTCCGCACCTCCTTGTCCTGTCTTGTCAGGGCTATGACTATACCGGCCGTGATGGCGGATACGATGATCCACACGGGGGATATTTTCAGGAATGCTATCAGGGCCGTCGCGGCTACTGCTATGCTTCCCGTGATCCAGTTCAGCCTGTTTTTTATCGCCATGCGTATGACGGGAGCCGCGATGAGAGCTACTACTGCCGGCCGGATGCCCATGAACACCGCCTGTACGGTTGCGTTGTCCTTGAATGTGGTGAATACGGCGGCAACCAGCAGTATTATTATAAAGGGAGGCAGGACGCTGGCAACAGTCGCGACTATGCTTCCGCGTATGCCGGCTATCTTGTGCCCGATGAAGATTGCGACATTGACGGCGATGAGTCCTGGCGCTGATTGGGCGATTGATATCATGTCGAGGAAGTCCTCATCGGACATCCATTTGTTTTTATATACTATCTCCCTTTCTATCAGCGGTATCATGGCGACGCCGCCCCCTATGGTGAATGCTCCTATCTTGGCGAAAATGACGAATAGCTTCCAGTACATGACGCAAAGATTGAAAAAAATTTTTAAAAAAATCGCAAAAAAATTTGGTGGTTAAAAAATAGTCCGTATATTTGCAGCCCGTTTGAGAAAAACGGATACCAAATGAAAGTTCTTTGATAGCATTGTACGAGTGAAAAAGGTAGAGGTTTTTAATTAATAATCTCGTCAAAACCGGTCAGGACAAGCTAGAAAATATAGATATACAATGAAGAGTTTGATCCTGGCTCAGGATGAACGTTAGCGGCAGGCTTAACACATGCAAGTCGAGGGGCAGCGGGTCGTGTAGCAATACACGATGCCGGCGACCGGCGCAAGGGTGCGTAACGCGTGAGCAACATGCCCGTGTCGGGAGGATAAGCCGGAGAAATCCGGTCTAATACTCCATGGTTACCGTAGGGGGCATCCCCTGCGGTATAAAGATCCGTCGGACACGGATTGGCTCGCGTGACATTAGCTTGACGGTGGGGTAACGGCCCACCGTGGCGACGATGTCTAGGGGAACTGAGAGGTTGGTCCCCCACACTGGAACTGAGACACGGTCCAGACTCCTGCGGGAGGCAGCAGTGAGGAATATTGGACAATGGGCGGAAGCCTGATCCAGCCATGCCGCGTGAAGGAATACGGTCCTATGGATTTTAAACTTCTTTTGTACGTGAGCAATAAGGTCCACGCGTGGTCCGATGAGTGTAGCGTACGAATAAGCATCGGCTAACTCCGTGCAGCAGCCGCGGTAATACGGAGGATGCGAGCGTTATCCGGATTCATTGGGTTTAAAGGGTGCGTAGGCGGTGCGGTAAGTCAGCGGTGAAATGCACGGGCTCAACCCGTGACGTGCCGTTGATACTGTCGCGCTGGAATACGGTTGCCGTGGGAGGAATGTGTAATGTAGCGGTGAAATGCATAGATATTACACAGAACACCGATTGCGAAGGCATCTCACGAAGCCGCGATTGACGCTGATGCACGAAAGTGCGGGGATCAAACAGGATTAGATACCCTGGTAG
>DXAT01000008.1 GCA_019116965.1 Candidatus Coprenecus pullistercoris | reverse complement strand
TTGCGGGGAACGATGACCGATACGCCGTACTTGTCGCGGACGATTCTGTCGTAGGCGACAAGTTTCTCGGGCACGGCCTCGGGTACCAGCAGCCTGCGCTGTATCCAGTCCACCTCCTTGCGGAATCCCAGTCGCTCAAGATGCTCGCCGTAGTAGGGGAAATTGTACAGAGTGGTTATCGAAGGTTCCTTGTCGAAGCCCTCCACGAGCAGGCCCTCCTTGTCCATGTCGGAGAAACCCCAAGGTCCGTTCATTGTCTCAAGACCCTTCTCCCGGCCCCAGTCGGCTACGGTATTCACCAGTGCCTCGGTGACCTCGATGTCATCTATCATGTCCAGCCATCCGAAACGGATATTCTTTTCGTTCCAGTCGTTGTTGGCATTGTGATTGATGATTCCGGCGATGCGTCCGACGATTTTGCCGTCCCTGTATGCCAGCCAGTAGCGTCCCTCGCAGTGGGCAAAGGCCGGATTGGTCTTGCGCAGCGAATTCATCTCGTCGGCGTCCAGCGGCGGGACATAGAGCAGGTCGTTCTTATACAGTATACGGGGAAATCGTACAAATCGCTTAAGATCCTTGCGGGTCAATACCTCTTTGATAATAACAGTCATATCGGTATCAGGTGGTTTTAGTGGTGCAAAATTATTACTTTATTTTTAAAAATGAGTTATATTTGGGCAATTAATAGGAGATAGGTGTATGATAGTCGACAAGCTGTTGCTCTTTCCTTATTTTCTGGTTTTGGTGTTGAGGAATTACATGTACGACAAGGGGATACTTAAGTCGTACAAGTCACCGCTGCCGTCCATCTGCGTGGGCAATGTGACTGCCGGAGGGACGGGGAAGACTCCGATGGTTGAGCTTCTGATAAGGCTTTATAAGGAGGAGATGCGGATTGCGGTCGTGTCCAGAGGCTATGGACGCAAGACCAAGGGCCCGCGTATGGTGTCTGTGGATGATACATACAGGGATGTCGGAGACGAGCCGCTTCAGATAAAGCGGAAGTTTCCTGATGTTATGGTGATGGTGGATGCATCGAGAAAACGGGCTGTGGATGCCCTTGCGTCGCTGCCTGATGGCGAGCGTCCGGATATGGTGATATTTGATGATGCCTATCAGCACCGCAGGATCAGAGCGGGATTCAATATCGTTCTGGTCAGCAGCTCAAGGCCGGTGTTCAGGGACGCTCTGCTTCCGATAGGCCGCCTTAGGGACCTGCCCTCGCGGGTAGCCAAGGCTGATATGGTGGTGGTGACCAAGGTGGAGGAGGCTGTGGATGACGCTCTCCGCCGCAGATGGAGACATGACCTGAGGCTTCCGTCGCGTATTCCGCTGCTGATGTCGAGGATAGCGTATCTGACTCCGGAACCTGTGTTCCCCGGTGAGTGCGACGGCAGGTACAAGTATGCTACAGGAGCTGTGCTTGTCACCGGTATCGCCGACAATGCCACGCTGAGACGTGAGGCCGGCTGGCGTTTCTCCCTCAATGAGGTGCTCAGTTTCCCTGACCATCACGGATACTCTTCTTCTGATTTCGCCAGGATAGTCTCGGCGTTGAGGCGCTATCCTACCTCCCTGGTACTTACCACGGAGAAAGACGCGCAGCGTCTTGTGTCCCATCCCGATGTCCCCGTTCAGATAAAGTCCAGGCTGTTCTACCTGCCGATAGTCTCGGAGATTATTCCCGATGTGGATGTACGCAGGTATATCCAGGAGGAGCTGCCTGGAGTAGGACTTGCACAGTTGAAGGAAAATATAACAATAAGTTAGGATATGTCATGTTTTGTCATAGAGGGCGGTCACAGGCTCTCAGGTCAGATCAGTCCGCAAGGGGCGAAGAACGAGGTGCTCCAGATTCTCTGCGCCACGCTGTTGACCAAGGATAAGGTTACGGTCAGCAACATCCCGGACATACTCGATGTCAACAACCTCATAGCTCTTCTTCAGGACATGGGCGTGAGAGTGGAGAAACTGTCGGCCGGGAAATATACTTTCTGTGCCGCTGATGTGGATACGGACTATTTACGGACTCCGGAGTTTTTAAGGCGCAATGCTTCCCTGCGCGGTTCCATCATGCTCACGGGGCCCATGCTGGCCAGATTCGGCTATGCCCTTACCGCCAAGCCTGGAGGTGACAAGATAGGCCGCCGCCGTCTCGATACACATTTCGAGGGTTTGAGGAGGCTGGGAGCGGAATTTACCTACAATAAGGACCGGGCCACATTCGAACTTAAGGCTGCAGGCCGGCTGCGCGGAACCCGTATGTTGCTGGACGAGGCCTCCGTGACCGGTACGGCCAATATCATCATGGCAGCAGTCCTGGCCGAGGGTACGACTGTCATCTATAATGCTGCCTGTGAGCCGTACCTGCAGCAGCTCTGCCGTATGCTCAACCGTATGGGCGCCAAAATCAGCGGTATCGCCTCCAACCTTCTGACCATAGAGGGGGTGAGCGAACTGCATGGTACGGAACATACTGTCCTGCCGGACATGATTGAAGTGGGCAGTTTCATAGGTATGGCAGCCATGACATGCAGCGAGATAACCATAAAGAATGTGTCTTACGACAATCTCGGAATCATCCCCGAGAGTTTCCGCAGGCTCGGTATCGCCCTCGAACAGAGGGGCGACGACATCTATGTTCCTGCTCAGGACGAGTATGCCATCGAGACATTTCTCGACGGTTCCATAATGACCATTGCGGATGCTCCGTGGCCGGGTCTTACTCCGGACCTGCTGAGCGTCATGCTGGTAGTGGCCACTCAATGCAAGGGCAGTGTGCTGATACACCAGAAGATGTTCGAAAGCCGCCTGTTCTTTGTGGACAAGCTCATAGACATGGGAGCGCAGATTATCCTGTGTGATCCGCACCGGGCAGTGGTCGTCGGACACAACCGCCGGATGAATCTGCGTGGCCGTGAGATGACCTCGCCCGATATCCGTGCCGGCATAGCTATGCTTATAGCTGCAATGGGTGCTGTCGGTACAAGTCGTATTCACAATATCGAGCAGATAGACCGTGGATATCAGAATATCGAGGGCCGTCTCAATGCTCTCGGGGCCCGTATCACCAGGATTGACTGACCATGCTGAGGATAGAAAGAGATTATTCCCTTTTGGGACACAACACCTTCGGGATAGATGTCCGGACTTCCGCGTTCGTAGAGTATCATTCGGAGGAAGAATTGTCGGAGACTGCCGCTATGCTCGCTGACGGACGCCTGCCGTCTCCGTGGCTGCATATCGGAGGAGGCAGCAATCTGCTTTTTACAAAGGACTGGCCGGGGACTGTCCTGCATTCCAGGATAACAGGCCTGGAGGTGTTGTACTCTGATGCGGATACCGTTACGGTCCGTGTCGGCTCCGGCGTGGTGTGGGATGATTTTGTCGGGGAATGCGTGGACCGTGGCTGGTACGGAGCGGAGAATCTTTCAGGCATACCTGGGGAGGTCGGTGCCGCTGCCGTGCAGAATATAGGAGCCTATGGGACGGAGG
This sequence comes from Candidatus Coprenecus pullistercoris, assembly GCA_019116965.1. Taxonomy (GTDB): domain Bacteria; phylum Bacteroidota; class Bacteroidia; order Bacteroidales; family UBA932; genus Coprenecus; species Coprenecus pullistercoris. Next base: position 16,908 of record DXAT01000008.1, on the reverse strand, counting down.
TGAAGGATTTGATACTAAGTGTGGAGACATTGAATGTCGGGAATGGGAAAAGAAGAGTCTTTGAAGCGGCAGAGTGCGGTTACGGTTACCGCCGCAGCATATTCAAACAGTCTGAGAATAAGAGATATGTAGTGCTGTCAGTAACCATGCGGATGGGATTGAAAGAGCACTACAATCTCGAATACAAGGCGCTCTCAACATTTTTCAAGGACAATATGCAGGATGTCAGTCTGCGGCTTGTACGGGAGGCTGTATTGTCGATACGAGACTCCAAGCTGCCTGATCCGGCGGTCATAGGCAGTGCCGGAAGTTTCTTTACAAACCCCGTGGTGCCGGTGGCAAAGCTTCAGGAGCTTCAGCAACAATGGCCTGATATTCCGTACTATGCTCAGACGGACGGGACCGGTGTGAAGCTTTCTGCCGGCTGGCTGATAGAGCAGTGCGGCTGGAAAGGCCGTTCGCTCGGCAGGGCCGGAGTCTATGACAGACAGGCTCTTGTACTTGTCAATCTCGGAGGAGCTTCAGGAGCGGATATTAAAAGACTTGCTGAAGCCGTACGCTCCGATGTCCGCAGCCGTTTCGGCGTGGACCTTCATCCCGAAGTCAACATCCTTTAGTTTCTCGACAACAGGTCAGGTCCTCAGTGCAAAGAAAAAGACCTGAAGCGGAATCAACTCACGCTTCAGGTCTTTTCCTGTTATGCCTTCACCGTATCAGGTATTTGGCTGGGATTTGTCACTTACGGGCAGTGTCCCTGTCCATTCTCCCTCGTACCTCCATGTGTTGCCTTTGTCATCCAGGAAGTCGAAGCTGATGGTGTAGTTGTTGTTGCCGTTGTTGGTGATGTTGAGATCTCCGCTTACGGCCGGCGCGTAAGAGTTAAACCCTGTTCCGTCATGGTTCTCGAGGAAGTTGGTACCGATAAAACTTCCCCAGTAGTCCAGGGTGCCGGTAAGATATTCTCCCGGCGAGGGGAAACCGAGAGCAGCCTTGTATGTACCGGTGGCAATGCCTTCGGAGATGGAGGATGTATTGGATACCAGTTCTATCTGGAGTCCGTAATTGGGTGTTTGTGACATGATGTAGACCATCCAGTATGCACCTTCTGTGTTGTAGCGGAAGCCATGGTAGTCGGCCCGGAGGTCGAAGTATTCGTTGGATTCCGGATCGGGCATCTGGATAATCCTGTTACCGCTCAGTGTGGAGTAGGCTTTCATAAGTCTGTCATCATCCACCCATGTGGCGAGTTGTCCGCTGTAAGTGCCTTTGATGGTCTGTCCTTCCGCAGTTGTGAAGTTGCACTCGATGGAATAGCTGCTGCCGTTGGCAGTAACCTTCATGGTACCCTCGGTGATGATGCCTACATAGACATATCCCCTTGCGTCTATGTACTGTAAGAATGTGCCGTACGGCTTGTTGTCCTTCTCGCTGATGTATCCGGCAAGCAGGCAGCCTTGGTTATTGGTGTTGGGAGTGGGTTCCTTTATGGTGTAGGTGCCGGCTGCTATGCCGCCAGTCCTGTCGAAAGGCATGTAGCTGTGTACGCGGAGCACGCTTCCGGGGCCAGTGAGCTGTGAGCCGCTGGCAGTCATGTCGGTAAGATGCAGGTAAGCCTCCATTACATTCATGGTGCTTACTGTGAGGCACTGAGGTGTCGCAGTCTTGGCTTTCAGGTCGATGTCCTGATAGAGTATCTGCATGCCGTCCTTTATGGTTACAAATGACACGGGACCCTCGTAGACCACATGGTGAGTGTCTCCGTTCTCGTCTGTCAGGTCGGCGTCGAATGAGAAGTCGCTGCCGTTCTGGCTGACTATCATGGTGCCGTCTATGAATTTGGCGTCAAGGGAGGTCTCTCCGTTGTCATCGAACGCGATTACCGACGAGGTGCTGGATATGATCATGGGAGATGTGTCGCCTTCCTGTCCTACACTGTATGTGCCGGAATAAAGCACAGGATCCGCTAAGTTCTCAGGAGCTTTGGTGTAGAGGTAGAATGTGTAGTATGAGCTGCCGGGGCGCGCTGTTCCGTCAGCATTGTAGGGATCTGACAGGATGACGGTGAACATGTGATACTGGTCGTCTACATTCTCGTATGTGCCGGTGAATGTGCTGGCCTCGAAGTCGTGGTCATATACCTTGATTCCTCTCTGGATAAGGTTGAGCGTGTTCTGGACCGTCATGTCACCGCTGTAGGTATAGGTGACGGTGATGATGGAGCTTCTGTTGCCGGATGCAGTGTTGGGCTCGACATTGAATGTTATTACAGAATCCGTGCATGTGAAGTCTCCGGCCCATGTCTGCTGTGATACAGCGTCCACTTTTCCTCCCTCGACAGGATTGTCAATCCTGTATTTGACGGAATTCTGGCCTCCTTCGGCATTGACCGTCAGATTGCCCTGTATGTCGAAAATAATCCGGGGCTCATTCTGGGACGGCTCTTTTTCGTTGCTGTTGCAACCGGTCAGCAGTGCCGCTGCAAGTGCTGTAAATAAGAAAAATCGTTTCATTTTATTATTAATTGATTATTCGGCTAATTAAACAGGCACACAAAACTATGTGTAAATATCCAAAAATACAAATTTGGTCTATGGAATCAGGCCTTTTGTCGATTTGATTTCACATTGGGGACAGTTCCGGATATTTTTGTGAAAACAGCAGGAAGGATATGAGAAAATTGCTTCTGATGATATTGTCGGTGTCCGTATCCGCCGTCTCCGTATTTGCGGAAGATGCCGATTCCGTGCGGACTTGGACTCTCAGGGAATGTGTCGACTATGCCATGGAACACAATATACAGCTAAGGCAGAGCCGCAATGACTATCTTTCCGGAATGGAGGATACCAGACAGGCCAAGGCGGCCATGTTCCCCTCGCTTTCGGCATCTACATCCCAGGGGCTGGTCAACTATCCTTCAGCCGATGTCAGCGACAACAATATGTATACAGGGACTTACAATCTCAATGCCGGAGTCACGCTTTTCCAGGGAGGGAGTCTGAATACCGCTCTGAAGCAGCAGAAGGTGCAGAATGATATGGATCTGCTGCTTGTGGAGGAGACGGCGGTAGATATAAGGACAGCCATAGTGCAGGCGTACATGCAGTGCCTGTATGCGGCGGAGTCTGTGAAGGTCGCTGAAAGTACGGAGAATACATCGAAAGTGCAGCGTGACAGGGCCGAGGAGATGTGGAAGGCCGGTTCGATAAGCAAGGTGGATTTCGCCCAGCTGGAGAGCCAGTGGATGAGTGACGGGTATCAGGTAGTGTCGGCAAGGACTGCTTTGGACAGCTATAGGCTTCAGCTCAAGCAGTTGCTCGAACTGGATATTATGGATGAGATGGTTCTTGCCGAGCCGGATGTGTCGGATGACATAGTAATGTCGGTATTGCCGTCCAAATATGACATATATATGGCCGCGCTGGAGGCCATGCCCGAGGTACGCAGGGGCGAGCTGTCGGTCAAGGCGGCTGAACTCGGAATAAAGCAGGCCCGTTCAGGCTTTTTTCCGTCTCTTTCCCTGTCTGCCGGTGTGGGCACGGCTTTTATGTCTGCGACAGGGGCAGGTACGGCTACGGGCTCGACACCCGGCTACAATACGGGCAATCAGTACTGGAACAATTTCAATGAAAGCATCGGTCTGTCTCTGAGCATCCCGATTTACTCCAACCGCAAGACCAGGACTGCGGTCAATAAGGCCAGAATCGAGGCTGAGAACAGCGAGCTCGAGAGGCAGAGCATAGAGAAAAATCTGCTGCAGGAGGTGGAGACAGCCTATCTCAATGCGCTGTCATATCAGTCCCAGTATACCGCAGCCTTGAAGCAGCAGGAGTATGCCGAGGAGAGCTATCGCCTGATATACGAGCAGTTCTCGCTCGGGGTGAAGAATACCGTGGAGCTTATAACGGCTCAGAATGAGCTTGCGGCGGCTATGCAGCAGACATTGCAGGCAAGGTATATGACGCTGCTCAATATGGCTCTGCTGGATATATATCAAGGAAAGGAAATACAATAGTATCATGAGGAAAAGTGTTAGAACCGTATTGTGGCTGCTTCTGTCTCTCGTCGTTCTGGCCGTAATTGCAGGACTTGTGCTCAGGCCTTCCGGCGGCGGTGACGTGACATTGGAGACAGCGGCGGCAGTCCGTACCGATATAAGCAATTCGGTAACGGCCACCGGTACAGTCGAGCCTGTCACTCTGGTTGAGGTCGGAACGCAGGTGTCCGGTATCATAGACAGGCTCTATGTGGATTACAATGACCATGTAAAGGCGGGGCAGCTTATAGCCGAGATGGACAAAGTGACTCTTGAGTCTGAACTGGAGCAGGCTGAGGCCCAGCTTGCCAGCAGCAAGACCGAGTATGAGTACCGGCAGAAAGAGTATCTGAGGACAGAGCGGCTGTACGAAAAGGAGCTGGTAAGTGACGCCGAATACGATGAGGCTCTGTATATGTACGAGACGGCAAGGAATGCCTACGAACTCAATAAGGCTTCCATAGTCGGGGTGCGCCGCAATCTGGGCTATGCTACCATCACTTCGCCCATAGACGGGGTGGTCATCAGCCGGGCGGTCGAGGAGGGCCAGACTGTGGCCGCAGGCTTTGAGACTCCCACTCTGTTTACTATCGCCAATGATCTGAGGGATATGCAGGTCGTGGCGGATGTGGACGAGGCGGATATAGGCTATGTGAAGGAAGGACAGAGGGTGGAGTTTACAGTGGATGCCTATCCGGACGATGTGTTTGCGGGCAGTGTGCAACAGGTGCGTCTGGAGGCTACTACGGAGTCGAGCGTGGTGACTTATGAGGTTGTTATATCGGCCGAGAATCCGGAGCTGAAGCTTAAGCCCGGTCTTACGGCCAATATCACGATATACACATTGGATCGAAAGAATGTGTGTGCAGTTCCGTCCAAGGCCCTGCGGTTTATGCCTGATCCGGAGATTCTTTCTGCTGTCGGGTTAAAGGTAAAGGACATTCCGGCTGCTACAGCCGCGGGCAGGACGGTTTGGCTTATCGAGGGGGACTCGCTGAGGCCTGTGCGTGTTGAGACAGGTGCTTCGGACGGAGATATGACGGAGATACTCTCCGGTCTCGGTGAGGGCAGTATGGTGGCGCTCGGTCTCAGGATGTCGGCAGGTGCGGCGCCTGTACCCGGAGATATAGAGAGAAGCCCTTTTATGCCCGGCCCTCCGAAATAGTGCGGTAATGGCTATGAGAGAGATTATCAGACTGGAGGATATACGGCGCGACTTTATCGTGGGCAATGAGACAGTGCATGCTCTCAGAGGCGTGTCGTTTACCATAGATGAAGGGGAGTTCGTGACCGTCATGGGCTCTTCTGGCTCAGGCAAGTCTACGCTTCTCAATACATTGGGATGTCTTGACACTCCTACATCGGGGGAATATTATCTGGACGGAGTCCCGGTTCGCTCCATGGACAGGAACCAGCGTGCCGTCCTGCGTAACCGCAAGATCGGATTCGTCTTTCAGAATTACAATCTGCTGCCGAAAACCACTGCGGTGGAGAATGTGGAGCTTCCCCTGATGTACAATCCTGCATATTCGGCCCGTCAGCGCAGACAGAAAGCCGTGGCGGCCCTGGAGGCTGTCGGACTCGGAGACAGGCTCATGCATAAAAGCAATCAGATGTCCGGAGGCCAGATGCAGAGAGTGGCGATAGCGAGGGCCCTGGTCAATGACCCGGCGGTCATCCTGGCTGACGAGGCCACCGGCAATCTCGATACCCGTACCAGCTTTGAGGTTCTGGTCCTTTTCCAGCAGCTTCATGCCCAGGGGCGCACTATAATATTTGTAACTCATAATCCGGAGATATCCGGATACAGCAGCCGTAACATCACTCTGCGTGACGGTCATGTGATATCGGATATACGGAATGAGAATGTCATGGACGCGGCGCGCACTTTGGCCGCCATGCCTGCGGAGGAGGACTGAACATGAATATTGTCAATCTATTCAGAATAGCTTTCAAGGCTTTGGGAAACAACAGGCTCCGTTGTTTCCTGACGATGCTCGGCATCATCATAGGAGTTGCTGCGGTCATTACCATGCTGGCTATCGGACAGGGCTCGAAAAGGAGCATCCAGGCCCAGATCAGCGAGATGGGCTCCAATATGATAATGATCCATCCCGGAGGGGAGCGCAGGGGAGGGGTGAGGCTGAGTGCGGATGATATGGAGTCCCTGAAGATAGAGGATTTGGAGGACATAATGACACAGACCAGTTTCGTGACCTATGTCTCTCCTGCAGTGAACAGTTCGGGACAGGCGGTCTATGGGGCGGCAAATACTCCTACCACAGTGTACGGAGTAAACCGTGATTACCTTGAGATCAGGCGTTACCGGGTGGAGGACGGGGAGATATTCTCCGATCAGGACATCCGTACTGCCGCAAAGGTCTGTCTGATGGGCAAGTCGGTGGCGGACGAGCTTTTCCCCGACGGTCAGAATCCTGTCGGTAAAGTCATCCGTTTCGGGACTATCCCGCTGCGTGTCATCGGTGTTTTGGAAAGCAAGGGCTACAACAGCATGGGCATGGATCAGGATGACCTGCTGATTGCCCCGTATACTACAGTCCAGAAGAGGATGCTGGCCATAACCCATCTCCAGGAGATAGTCTGCTCTGCCCTTGCCGAGGAATATACAGACCGGGCCATAGAGGAGATCACTTCCATACTCAGGGACAATCACCGTCTCAAGGATTCGGATGAGGACGATTTCTCCATCCGCTCCCAGCAGGAACTGTCCTCGATGATGACATCCACCACGGATATGATGACCGTCCTGCTGGCGGCCGTGGCGGGCATATCCCTGCTTGTCGGAGGCATCGGAATCATGAACATAATGTATGTGTCCGTTACTGAGCGGACCAGGGAGATAGGACTGAGAATGTCCATCGGAGCCAAGGGTATGGATATTCTCGCGCAGTTCCTTATAGAATCGATACTTATCAGCGTGACAGGCGGTATTATAGGCGTGGTGTTCGGCATCGGAGCCGCCATGCTGGTCAATGTCCTGGCCTCATATCCTATATACATACAGCCGTGGAGCGTCGTGCTGTCATTTGCGGTATGTACATTTACAGGTGTGTTCTTCGGGTGGTATCCTGCCCGCAAGGCTGCCGGCTTGGATCCTATCGAGGCCATAAGATACGAATAAGCCGGGAATTGATTAACTTTGCGATGCTATGACCTCTCGTCAATCCAAATATGCCGGCTGGCTGATACATATCCTTGTCTGGGCGGTGGTGCTTTCCATGCCGCTGTTCGCCGCTTCCCCGGACAGGCCCCTTATGGATGCCTATGAGTACCTCCGCTTTCTCGTGCTGCCTCTGTCATTCATGGTTGTCTTCTACATTAATTATTTCTTCCTTATCAACCGTCTGCTGACGCGGCACCGCATAGCGTCTTATATAGCTGTCAACATCCTGCTCATCGCAGTGATGATGACGCTCGTGCATCTGTTGTTCCGGTATGTCCTGCCTCCTGATATCATGCACCGGCCGCCGAGAGCCAGGCCGTTTGTGGACACCGTCATGTTCTTTATGCGCAATGCGCTGATGTACATACTTGTGGCCGGAGCCAGTGTGGCCATAAGGATGACCGGAGGATGGTACAAGGCTGAGGCCGCGCGCAAAGAACTGGAGCATCGCCGCTCCGAGGCCGAACTGCAGAATCTCAGGAGCCAGCTTAATCCGCATTTTCTCTTCAACACGCTGAACAATATCTATTCGCTGATACAGATTGACTCCCTGCGGGCCCAGACCGCGGTGCATGATCTGAGCCATCTGCTGCGTTATGTCCTGTACGACAGCAGCCGTCCGATAGTCCCGCTGAACGACGAGATATCGTTTCTTAAGGAATATGTGGACCTGATGCGTCTGCGTCTGCCGCGTCATGTACGGGTGGATGTCGTCTTTCCTGAGCGCTCCGGTGTGATGGTGGCTCCGCTGCTCTTCATACCGTTGGTGGAGAATGCCTTCAAGCATGGAGTAAGCTATGAGGAGCCTTCGTTTGTCAGGATAAGGATAGCCGTGGATGATGACAGCGTGATGTGTGAGACCTGCAACAGTTTCTTTCCGAAGTCAGGGGCCGTGGACCGCAGCGGCTCCGGTATAGGCCTGGCCAATCTGTCGCGCCGTCTGGAGATGCTGTATCCGGGCAATTACAGCTTCGGGTACGGGCCTGACGGAGAGGGAGGCTATCGGACACATCTGGACATATATTTGAAAAAACAGGATAAACGGTTATGAGACTGACATGTGTGATTATTGACGATGAGCCTTTGGCCGTGGAGCTGATGGAGGCATATGTCCGGAAGACGCCGTTTCTGGAGTTGATACAGTCGTATCTCAGTGCGTCGGCGGCATTCGAAGCCATTCGGAATGCTCCCGTGGATTTGGTGTTCTGTGATATTCAGATGCCGGGGCTCAGCGGTATGGAGCTGGCGCGTATGCTTCCGGAACGGACGAGAATCATATTCACCACAGCTTTCAGCGCGTATGCGGTTGAGGGGTTCCGGGTCAATGCCGTGGATTATCTGATTAAGCCCATAAGCTATCCGGATTTTCTTGAGGCGGCAGAAAAGGCTCTCAGATGGTTCGAGATGTTGTCAAAGGCGCATGGAACGGATGTGGGCTCCATACTTGTCAGGACAGAGTACAGGCAGCGTATGATCGCTTTTGATGAGATACTTTATGTGGAGGGGCTGAAGGACTATGTCAAGATATATCTGCGCGGAGAGGATTCTCCGGTGCTCTCGCTTACAAGCATGAAGTCCTTGGAGGAGATGTTGCCGTCCGACCGTTTTATCCGTGTTCACCGCTCTTACATTATCCAGCCTTCCATGATGTCCGGCATAGAGCGCGGGCGTGTGCTTTTCGGGCGGGTCCATATCCCGGTATCCGACACTTACCGGCAGGGATTCCTTGATTTCCTGGCAAGGACGACATTGCTGGTGCATTAAATATTTGAAAATTTTGCTTTTTGATAAAAAAACTATATTTTTGCCGTCCATTTAAGGTTTAGCCGAAGGTGAGGTGGGTGAGTGGCTTAAACCAGCAGTTTGCTAAACTGCCGTGCGGGTTACCGTACCGGGGGTTCGAATCCCCCCCTCACCGCAAAAGGGAACAAAGAGGCCGCAGAGCTTGCTCTGGCGGCTTTTTTTGTTCCCTTTTGCAAAGCCCGCCGCCAGGCGGGCGGGGATGTGCGACTGTAAGGAGCAAATCCCCCGGTGAGTGGAACTGTCCGGTTTCGGGATGTGCGACTGTAAGGAGCAAATCCCCCGGTGAGTGGAGCAAGATGTCCAGTTCCGGAGATATCTGTTGCGGATAGTGAATGCAAGGGGTGCGATAATCAATAAAAATAGTTATATTTGTAACGACAATCCTATTCATTAATTTAAACTTATACGACAATGCAAAAAACTGTATTAGCAACGCTTCTTCTTGCGGCAGGCATAATGGGATTTGTGTCTGTTCCGGCGTATGCCCAGATTTCTACCGGAGAACCGTCTTCTAAAGTCATCAGAACCGGCAACAGGGCTGAGGCCGGTGATTTCGGTCTTTACCTCGGATTGACCAGCACCATGGTGGGGGACTGGATAAACGGTGAGACCAGGCTCGAGGCACTCCCTTTGATTAATTTCAAATACATGATGACCGATCATGCTGAGTGGAGGCTCGGTCTGGAACTTTACAAGACTTCTTCCAGGAGCGTGGGAGAACTGAACGAGGTAATAGAGAACACATCGTATCTTCTTCCTTCTACATCCAACAGTTCCACTTCCAATGCGATGCTTTACCCTGGGTTCGCATGGCATTTTTCAAGCAAGAATATACTTGATGTATATGTCGGAGCTGAAATGCCGCTTGGCTGGGACAGCAGTACTGAGTATTTTGAGTCAGGAGTGCTGGAACCGCATGAGAATGCAGGAGGAGTAGAACAGCCGGGTCTGATGAAAATCATATCTTCTGAAAAGATAACAAAGAGGTCGTTCGTAATAGGAATCGGCGCTTTTATCGGCCTGCAGGCTTATATCGCGGATCTTCCTCTTGCACTTGGCGTGGAGCTGGGTGTGAGTTCGCGTTTCGATACGGGGCTGAAGTATAAGCATACCACGACCCAGACCGGTTCCGATACACAGACATGGTATACATCCGCCTTGAATGCTGAGGATTTGCAGCAATATAAAAACTTGAATGCGAGGACTGGTGAGATAACCGGACAGGCGCGTCTGACATTGACTTATTATTTCAAATGAGAACGATTATGAAAGGAGCATGCAGATATCTGCTGTTGGCTGCTGCAATTATTGGATTCTCAGCCTGCAGCGTGACGAAATACAGACCGTACTCCGTAGACGGTACCCGGCTCAATTTCTCGATGGATGACCTCGAGTATCTCGGGGAAACAGAGATCAGTGTCGACTACAGGAGGTATATCGGATTTATTCATGTCGTGGACTCTATCAACGGAAAGGTGAACGACAGAGTGGTTACGAGAAGAGTGGATTTCGGCAATGTCCCGGACGGACTTTATCCATATCTCAACCGTGCTGCCTATAAACTGATGGAGGAGTTTCCCGATGCAGACTATTATATGCTGGTCGCTCAGAACAAATCAGTCGTCAGGCTGTTTCTCGGCAGTGATATTGAGGTGACAGCAAGGATCAAGGCCTATAAGTTCAGATGATCCGTATGAAAAGGACAGTCACCGTATTGAGTTTTATAGCTGCGGTTATCGGATGCGTCTCGGAAAGGGATGCATCCGATGTCGTTCTGCTCGTGGATCAGTCCGCATATGCGGTGACAGAGGGCAACAATGTGAGATTTAATCTGGAGACATGGACGGTTCATGAGAAGATGGACAGGGTGGACATATCCTCTTATGACAGCGAGAACGGCAGGGTGGACCTGCAGTCAATCCCGCTGAATGTACGGCATTATGCCGGCGAGTATCTTTATCAGACACCGGACATAGACGCTGATACTCTTTTTGTGGAGCTTTCTTTCACGGCTTATGACAACGCCGGCAATGTCGGAAAACGGAATGCGTATATATCGGTGGTAAACAAGGACTCGATGCTGGACGAGGCGGCAGTGTCGGTGTTGATGTACTCTCCGGACTCCGGGCGTCCTGACGGGTTCTCGCTGCGCACGCTTCAGCCGCTGTATGTGTCGGCCTCACGGGATGAGGATGTCGATATATATGTGCCGCAGAGGCAGGATTCCGATGTGCTCAGTGATGAGTGGCGTTCGAAGTCGGGGCTGAAGTTCGTGAAGATGACGGGAGTGGATTACGCCACTATGACGAGGGACAGACTGTGGGCGCTGTATGCCAATGCAGTCAAGTCAGATGTGGTGACCGGTATAGAGACAGGTGATGTCATATTGGTAGGCACGGATATTTCCGCCGCGGGAGCAGTACTTGTTACGGGTGTCTTTGATGAGCCTGGAACGGACGCGGACAGGTATATGTTCAATATAAAATTGATATAACCGGTGAATTTTGGTGCACATGGTAGGCTAAAGCGATTATATTTGCAAAGATAATCGTGAAACGGGATATGAAAGGATACAGATTTCTGGCCGGGCTGTGTGCGGCATGTCTGCTGATTACGGCAGGTTTGAGTGACGGAGTCGCGCAGAATCTGACGCCATACCGCGATTGGTTTGGCAGTTACGGATTTACGGACAGCGCCGGCAATATCGTTATAGACTGCAGGTTTGATGATGTAAAGGGATTTTCCGAGGGATATGCGCCAGTTCTGTCGAGAAGCGGCAATGTGCTGGGTGACGGCGGTGTTTTCGGAACGCTTTCCCCTACTCTTAAATGGGGCTTTATAGATACGACAGGGATGATAGTGATTCCCTGTCAGTTCGACCTGGCGAACCAGTTCTCAGAGGGATTCGCGGCAGTCATGTCGGGCAACCGGTGGGGATTCATCGATGGCTACGGAGACACATTGGTAACTTATAAGTACGATGAGGTCAAGGACTTTGTGAACGGTTATGCGGCCGTACGCAGAGGACAGTTCTGGGGCTATATCGATACGGACGGGCAGGAGTTCGTGCCGTGCATGTACAATGCGGCCGGCAGTTTTGCCTCGGACGGTTTTGCTGCCGTGACCAGGGCTGATTCGTCCGGGTATGTGTTCCGCAACGGCAGCTGGTATGCCACCAAGGACAGGGCGCTGAACTGGATACGGGGTATTCCTTTTTCTATCTATGCCAGGGACAAGGTGATGAACAATATGAATCAGTGGCAGAGAAAGGCTCCCGGGGAGTCTGTCCAGGACTGGGAGGTGCGGGTCAATGAGGAGACATTCATGTCCAGGATTGAGGGGTTGGAGATGCGTTCCGAGGCGGAATACCTTACGGCAAACAGCCTGGTGGATCCGGAGTTTGAGCTGGGAGACTACGATTCGCTGTCTGGAACTTTCGCTGTGCGTGTCAGGGAAGGCTTTGGAGACGGGACCGGGTACGGACGCAGTCCGAGGGTGTTCAATATGGCACTTAAGGTGGCGCCGGAAGATGCCGCTTCGGTGTATGACGGATGGAAGCGCATGAAAGCCCGGATCAGCTATTTCGTCCACCGGGACCGTGCGGATGTGGCGTCAGTGGAGTTCACCTTGCCGGGGAAACAGGTGTATTCATGGACTAATCCGTTCTATAGTCCGCAGCGCGGCCTGCTGTTGAATTATGATGTGGACGATGTGGACTTCAGCCTGCCCGGAAAAATATACCGGGAGATGCTCAGATACGCGAAAGATTCCGTGGCGGTGGTGGATGTCGATGCCCGCATACCGTCAGGGCGCGGCAGGGATGCTGATTCCTATGCAATCGTGATAGGCAACTGTGATTATATGTCGGACGGGCCGGTTCCGTATGCGTCGGAGGACTGCAGGACATTTTACCGGTACTGCACTGACAGACTCGGGATTCCGGAGGGCAATATCAGGATGGCTGTCAATGCATCGTCCGCGGAGATGGCGTCGGTGTCCGCGTGGCTGGACAAAGTGTCCAGGCTGTTCAATGCAGATACGCGGGTGATATTGTACTTCTCCGGTAAGTGTGCGGTGGACGACGGGCTGCGGGAACCCTATTTGCTGCCTGTGGATTACATGGTGTCCGGTACGCAGAGCGGGATAGGACTTAATACTCTTTATCGGAAGATTCTCGGAACGGCGGCTGACAACGCACTGTTTATCATAGATGCTTCGTACGGCGGGATCGGCCGTGACGGTATGCATGCGGATGTGTTTGACCATAGGCCGATGCAGGTTCCGGAACTGCAGCCTGAGGACAGGATGGTGGTCTTATATGCGGCCGGAGACGACGATGGCGCGTATCCTTATCCGCAGATGCGGCATGGGCTGTTCACATATTTTCTTCTGAAGGCGTTGATGAACAATCCTGACGAGATATCATACGGAGCCCTATTCGATTATGTACGCGCCGGCGTGGAGAAGGTTTCAGCCGGACTTTACGGCAGGAAGCAGAGTCCGGAGGTGTATTCTTCCAGGTGGGACGGAGAAGCCTGGCGGGATTTTACTCTGTAGCGATATATTTTCTGCTGATGCGGACGAACCGTGTGCAGAACATCAGGGCCGCTGCCGCGAGGCCGAGCAGCAGACCTGTCCATACACCCTCGGGCCCCATTCCGAATGTGAACCCCAGCAGATACGCACAGGGCAGACAGATGACATAGTAGGATATGGCGGAAAAGGCAAGGGGTATGTTGATATCCTTGAGCCCGAGCAGGGATGACCTGCTGGCAAGTTGTACGGCGTCGAATATCTGGTAGAGGGCCAGGATGATGATCAGTTTTCCGGCAATGGGTATGACCGCCGGATCATCGGTGTACATAAAGGGGATCAGGCGGTGCAGTGATATGAACAGGATGCCGAAGAATACCATTATGGCTACAGCCATGTGTATTGCCGCAACTCCTGCGTGAAATGCATCCTTGCGGCGTCCTGCTCCGAACTGGTGCGATACGCGGATGGTGGCTGCCGAGCCGATGCCGGTAGCGATCATAAATGACAGGGAACTGAGATTCTGGGCAATCTGGTGTGCGGCAAGCTCGTATTTCCCTATCCATCCTACCATTATTGCGGCAAAGCTGAATGCCGTCACTTCAAGAAGGCTTTGGAGCGACACGGGAAGTGACAGCTTGAACTGCCGCAGCATCTCGGACAGGTGTATCGGTTTGTGCGGAGTGAGCCTTACGAATCTCCGGTATTCCTCTACTCTGAACAGGATGATGAGAAACGCCACGGCTCCTAAGACCCTGGATATGAGGGTAGCCCATGCCGCGCCCGCCACTCCGAGTCTCGGAGCGCCGAGATTGCCGTAGATGAGTACCCAGTTGAGGAAGATGTTGAGAAGGTTTGTCCCGATGGTGATCCACATCTCGTTGCGGGTGTTCCCGATGCCTTCGGAGAAGAAGCGGATGTTGAAGAAGGCGATCATCGGGATGAATCCGGCGACTATGATGAAGTAGTAGTCCTTTGCGTGTGCGAGCACCTCTGGATCCTGCCCCATGCTGTCCATGCATGCTCCGACAAGCAGCATTATCCCCGTAAGTATTACGGCCATGACAGTGTTGAGGACAGCGGAATTGCTCAGGGCCACCGCCACAGCCCGGCCGTCTCCCTTCCCGAAATGCTGACCGACCACGGGCGTTACTCCCTGGGTGAAACCGATGGCGAAAACCAGTCCGATCATGATGATGGCGTTGGCGAAGGACACGCCGGCCAGCTCGGCCGCTCCTAAGTGGCCTACCATGATATTGTCAGCCAGCTGCACCAGCACCTGTCCGGCCTGAGTGACCATTACTGGAAAAGCTACTTTGAGATTCCTTTTATAGAACGGTATGTATTCCTGCAGAGTCATGTTGTGTCTTTTATTGAAAAAACGGGCGGCAAAAGTACTAAAAATTCCCATAGAAACGGAAATGGTATTATATTTGCATTTAATATAATATTTAACTGCTTATTAAATACGCGATGAAAGAAAAGGAAGACAAGGCCGGCTGTGACGGCAGCATGGAGGAGCGGATACTCGCGTGTGCTGAGAGACTGTTTCTCAACAAGGGGTACAATCTGACCAGCATGACGGAGATTGCCCGTGAGGCCGGCTGCACCCAGGCGCTGGTGCATTATTATTTCAGGACGAAGGAGAACCTCTTCTCGAAGATCTTCGAGGGCAAGTTCCATCTTTTCATCGACTGCATCGTCCGGAAGGAGGACGAGAATCTTCCGTTCGAGGAGATCGTCGCGGTCAGGACTTCCAGACTGTTTGACCTGATGGCCGCCAACCGGAGGCTGCCCTTTGTGTTCCTGAGCGAGTTCATCATCAATCCGGATCAGCGGTTCAGCCTCAAGGACAATATAGTCAGTCTCTGTGCGGAGGCGACCTCCCGTCTGGAGACGATGATTGCAGCCGAGGTGGAAAGCGGCCGTATCCGTCCTGTCGGGACGATGGACATCACCCTGAACATGTTTTCCCTTGTGGTGACATTTTTCATAGTCCTGCCTTTTCTGGAGGAGATGGGCTTTGTCACTGATGCCAACAGGGATGAGTTCATAGAGCAGCGCAGGCAGGAGATACTTAAAACCCTGATAGGAGGACTGAGACCATGAAGGCTTATATCGGAAAGTATGTGATGACCGCTTTGTCGGCGGCGGTGCTGGCGGCAGGCTCGTTGCCGGCATCCGCACAGTACCGGGTCTCTCTGCAGACGCAGCAGTATGCGGAAGTTCAGGATGCAGCCGTGTCCGATACTCTGCGGGGAGCTGCGGTGGACGGAGACTCTGTCTACACTATAGAGAGATGCTATACTCTGGTGGAGGAGAATTATCCTCTGGTCAGGCGGTACGGTCTGCTGGACCTGACGGAGGAGTTTGCCCTGAAGAACGCCTACATGAATTATTTCCCCCAGATATCCCTGCAGGGATCCGCATCCTGGCAGACTGACGTGCTGCAGTTCCCGTTTGACCTGAGTCCCTACGGGATAGACATGCCTACTTTCAGCAAGGACCAGTATGCGGCTGTCATCGAACTCTCGCAGGTGCTCTGGGACGGAGGCATGATAGCGGCCAACCGGGCCAACATCAGGGCTAAGGCCGATGTGGACATGGCCGAGCAGGAGATCAACATGTACTCGCTGCGGGAGAAGGTCAACGACCTGTATTTCGGCATATTGTACCTGGACCAGCAGATCCGGCAGGTGGATATCATGATGGAGGAACTGCAGAGGGAGCATAAGCGCATAGAGAGCTGCATCGCCAACGGTGTGGCCAATCTCTCCGACCTGGACCTGATCGAGGTCGAGCGCATCACCCAGGAGCAGAACCGGGAGAGCCTGGCATCCATGCTGGAGGCCTATCTGAGGGTTCTGACCCTGATGACGGGAGTCAGGATAGACGACAGCCGGCAACTGGTGATGCCGGTGCCGGAGGGGATGGACATGGAGGCCATGCTGGCGGCTCTGATAGATGCCGAGATACGCAGGCCGGAGCTGGAACTGTACAGGGCTCAGGAGCTGGAGATAGACACCCAGCTGGACTACTGGACGGCGGGAGGCCTGCCTCAGTTCAGCCTGTTTGTCAGGGGCGGTTACGGACGGCCCGGACTCAATATGATGGACAACAGTTTCCAGCCCTTTGCCATCGGCGGTATCCGTATGGTGTGGAATATCAGCAAGCTGTACAGCCTGGGCTACGGCAAGAAGATAGTGGGTTACTCTAAGGAGCAGGTCAATACGGTGCGCGAGACCTTCCTGTTCAACACCAATCTTCAGGTGCAGGAGCAGGTGGCCGAGATACGGCGTTATTTCAAGACAGTGGAGGATGACGAGAGGATAGTGGAGCTGCGGGAGAATATCCG